>JBBRDU010000131.1:0-6955 GCA_038203615.1 Chthoniobacterales bacterium | reverse complement strand
GCAGCTTCCCCTACAGGGGCTTGGGGTGGCAGCCATCGTTATGCTGGCTTGCGTCATTTTCGGCGGGTGTAATCAGGCCGGCGACGGGCGCACGCATGTGTTGATCTGGCATCAAAAGATCGGAGGCGAACGCGACCTCTTTCATGAACAGGTGGCGAGGTTCAATGCGGTCCATCCAGACTGCGTGATTGAGACACTCTATAAAGAGAACGAGGAACTGCGAAATCTGTTTGTCATCGGCGCGGTGGCCGGACAGGGACCGGACATCCTTTATGGTCCGGCGGACAACGTGGGCGTGCTCGTCACCACTCAGACGATTCTCCCGCTCGAGAAAATATTTCCGGACGCGTTCTTCTCCCGCTTCACCCCGCAGGGCGTCGTCAGCTGGAAAGGGGCGCGCTGGCTGGTAGCGGACCAGATTGGGAATCATCTGACCCTGGTCTACAACACAGACCTCGTGCCCACGCCTCCGGCCACGCTGGATGAACTCATCTCCATGGGGCAGCGTCTGACCAAGGATTTGGACGGCGATGGGAAGATGGATCAATACGGCCTGACCTGGAACTACCGGGAGCCCTATTTCTTCATTCCGTTCCTGACCGCGTTTGGGGGCTGGATCATGGACGCGGACGGGCATCCGACTTTGGATAATGAGAAAACCGTGCAGGCGATTCAGTTCGTGCTCGATCTGCGCGACAAGTACAAAATTATTCCAAAGGAAGGGGACTACGAAATTGCGGACATGCTTTTCAAGGAGAAGCGCACGGCCATGATCATCAACGGCCCGTGGTCATGGGCCGGCTATCATGTGCCGAACGGCAGCATGGTCGCGCCTTTGCCGATGAACTCGGCCAACGGTCTTTGGGCGGAGCCGATGATCTCAGCCAAAGGTTATTCGGTGAACGCCAATCTTCCCGCCTCCAAGTTGACCGCCGTGCGTGCAGCGATCGATTTCCTAACCAGCGCCGAAGTCCAGACGGAGATGGCCTTGAAGCTATTCACCACGCCGGTGGATCGGACGGTGATCGACTCGCCGGCCGTGCGTTCCAATCCGACCCTGGCCGCTTCCATGCGCCAAATCGAGCATGGGCGCGCCATGCCGATCGTTCCCCAAATGCGCGCGATTTGGGAAGGAATGCGAGGTCCCTACCAGCTCGTCATGAATGGAGCCATCACCGCGAAGGAAGCCGCCAAGCGGATGCAGCGGGAAGCGGAAAAGAATATTGCGGATAGCAGCCTTTAGCGGCCACGGATTAAGCGCGCATAAGCTGCTGACATTATCGCCCAGCCTTTTACTATCCGTGTTGAGCTATGGCTAAGCAATTGTTCAACGAAAAACTGAAGGTCAGAGTTTTTCTCGGACTCCTTCTCGGTCCGGCGGCACTCGTTATTCTCGCGGTCATCGCTTTTCCGCTGCTCTTTAATTTCATTCTCTCATTTTCCAACGCGAATATTTATCACATCCGCGATTGGCGTCTTATTGGCTTTGACCAGTATGTCTCCGTGTTTCGGCAGGAACTTTTCTGGTCGATTCTGCTCAAGACCGTCGTTTGGACCCTCGTAAACATGATCTTCCATGTCTCCATCGGTGTCTTCCTGGCAGTGGTTCTTCATCAGAAATTCATCCGGGGCCGGTCGATCTGGCGCGTCCTTCTCATCCTTCCGTGGGCTTTGCCGCAGTACATCTGCGCCCTGACCTGGCGCGGAATGTTTAATTACGAATACGGCGCGATCAATCTTTTGATCACCAAGTATCTGCATCTTCCGGCCGTCCAGTGGTTGACCTCTCCCTTCGAGGCTTTCCTCGCTGTCATCATTACCAACATCTGGCTCGGTTTTCCGTTCATGATGGTGATCGCGCTGGGCGGCTTGCAATCGATTCCGGAGGAATTGTACGAGGCGGCCGATGTCGATGGCGCGTCCAAATGGTTTCAGTTTTGGAATATCACGGCGCCGCTCTTGCGGCCGGTCATGATTCCGGCCATTACGCTCGGGGTCATTTGGACTTTCAACAATATCAACGTGGTCTGGCTCGTTTCCAATATGGGCGAACCGGCCGACTCGACCCACATCCTGGTTTCTTATGTCTATAAAGCTGCGTTCAACATGTATCGCTTTGGCTGGGCTGCCGCTTTGTCCGTCGTGATTTTTTCGATCCTCTTCATCTTTTCGCAGGTGTTCCTAAACCGGACGCGCGCGACCGAATCTGTTTATTAAATTGGCCGGTCATCGAGCCGGCGTTGTCGGGCGTCTGTGCCAGACGCCGGATTGGGGAGCCGTCTCACAGAGACGGCCTACAGCTACTTCGCGATCTTGATTTCGAAATAGCGGGCCGTCAGGGGCGGGATTTCGCCAAGGCCGATGCCTTTCTCTGCGGCTTCCGCGATGGTCGGGCCCGTGGCGTCCGCCTCGTTCTCGACCATCCGATCGCGCAAATCCAGATGACTGCTTCGTTCGTGTGAAGCCAGCCCCAATGCCTTGAGCGTCGCCTCTGGCAACTGAATCCGGACGTCATCCATCAGCGTGGTCGGATTCAGGTTTATCACCACAAGAAAACGCTGCCCGCTGTTTGCGTCGTAGCGGAGGAAACTATAGAGCCAACGTCCGCTCGGTTGCTCGCTGCCGATGCGGCCGTATCTGGGATTGTCGCGATTAGCGGCGTTCAAAGGAATGAAGGTGCCATCGCGAAAAGCCGGTTGGCCGACCAAGTGGATCAGTCGGCCATACGTGGCGCGCAGGTTTTTTTGTTCCTGCGACAATTGCCCACCATCGTACTTGTGGTGGTTGACCCATTTGACGAGTTCAGGCATGGACCAGTAGTCAAAAATGGAGGTGCGCGCATCGTTTCTCCCGAAACCTTCCACCCCGGCGCCCGGCTCGCCCACTTCCTGGCCATTGTAGAGCATGATGGGGCCGCGCGAGAGACCATAGAGAATCGCTGAGACCGGGATTCCCACCTTCATGCCGAGTCCGCCCCATTGCGATGGAGCGGCGATCCGTGCTTCGTCGTGGTTCTCGGCATAACGCAAAGAATTGTCGAAGATGAAGGCATCGGGCTGCGCTCCGTCGATATCGTTGGCCCAACCCGGGCCCTCATAAAGTTTTTTGATGACTCGGTAAGTCGGATCGTCGTAGACACCGGTGAAGCCGGCGTTCAAGAGATCAAACATGACGTTTGACTTTCCGCCATTGAGCTGGGCGATGACCGGATCCACGCCTGGCACCTTGGCTGGGTCGTTGTCGTAAGCCTCTCCAATAAAAGTGACGTCGGCGTGGCGTGAACGCGCGCGGGCGATCGCCCAACACCAAAATTCAGGAGGCACCATATGAGACATGTCGCAGCGAAAACCATCCACCCCGAGTCCCTGCCAGTAGGCAATAATCGAGTCCATCTTCTTCCACGTGTCGGGGATCGGCTTGTCCGGTGCGGCGGCGTTTGGATATTCGCGCACGCTTTTATCCGCGATTGTAAAGTCGAACCCGTAATTCAACTTCACCGTTTCGTACCAGTCATTCAGGTCGGGTGTCCAACTGGGCTTGTTATTGCCCGTCACCTTCCCATGGTCCTTCTCGCCCTCGAACAACCCGTCGCACTTGATCCCAGCCAATTTGCAGGTCGGACTGACCGGCTGGCCATCTTTGACCGTGGGCAGATGCAGCGGCGGTCCGGAGCTGTCCGGTTTTAAATAAAAGAAGTTGTTCCGAGCTGAAAAGAAGACTGAGAGATCGTCCCCTTTGCCTTCGTTTCCTTTGCTCCCGAAATTCTGATCGGGCTTGATATCGGAGTCGTAGCTGCGCGCGACGTGATTAGGAACCAGGTCGATCAACGCTTTCATCCCATGTTGGTGGACCCGGTCGAGCAGGGCTCTGAATTCATCGAGTCGTTTCGCCGGATCCTTGGCGTAATCGGGGCAAACATCGAAATAGTCTTTGATCGCGTAAGGGCTGCCGGCTAGGCCCTTGAGGAGATCGGGGTCGTCTGCTGGCTGGCCCACTGCGGAGTAGTCGGTCGCGCTAGCTTGTTGCAAGACGCCGGTCAACCACACGTGGGTGAAACCCAAGTCGCGCACGGAAGAGAGGGAGTCATCATTGATGTCCTCGAATTTACCGACGCCGTTCTCCGTGAGCGTGCCGTCTTCCTTCCTGGTCCCGTTCGTGTTCCCGAAAAGGCGGACGAACAGTTGGTAGATGCGAATCTTTTCCGCGGCGGCCAGACGGGCCCGTGGTGTGGCGATGTGGTTATCAGCCGCGCCCAGGTTAAGCTCGAGATAGCGGGGGATATATTTGTCACCCGCGCCAGACTCGACCGCGGGATCGCTGCAACCAAGGAGATGTCCCCAGCCGTCATTGTGCGATAAATCCTTAGCATACACGACACAGTCGACCAGTTTGGCTCCGGCGAAATAAGAGCGTGGAATCTGAAATGTGAGACGGCCGGCGTCTCCCGTGAGTTTGATAACGGCCGTGTCTCGCGCCGGATTCCATTTCCAGTTATCCCAAGTTTGCTCCTGGACGGTGGTGGAGTGGGATCCTTTGGCCGAAATCAGCCGATCTGCCTGGAAGGGCAGAAAGACGGTGGACCCTTCGCGCTCCCGCTGAAAGGGCAGGACGGCCGAGCCAGTTTGCTGATGTGATCCGAAAGCGAAAAAAACGCGGTGGTGATCGGTCGAAACACCGGGCGCCTGGTACGAAATGGTGATCGTCTCGTCGGAGAGCGAGAGATCGATGGAGGCGTTATCGCCGCCTTTTACAGTTTGTTTATGCAATGGTTTGGCCGCGGCCGGGGCTGACATAAGAGTGGAGCAGGTAATCGCAAATGCGACGACACCAGAAAAACAAGAGCGCAGGAGCGCGCATTTGTGGATGCTCACTCGGATGCAAACGGGGCTTCGGGTGACGTGGCCGTCGGGAGCATCCCTTCCTCTTCCACGACACGCTGCAGGAGAGTCGTTGACCGGTTGGTGTAAGGGACAAGCAGCGTAAGAAGCGCGGCGATGAACATAAAGACGCCGCCGGCCATCACGGCATGGACAAGATTTCCGCCCAAATAATTCTTTACGAGCGGTCCGAAAGTGAGCGCGGCGATAATCTCCGGCAGCACGATAAAGAAATTGAAGATCCCCATGTAAACACCCATGCGGTGGGGTGGCAGAGATCCGGCCAGCATGGCATACGGCATGGAAAGAATGGAGGCCCAGGCGATTCCACCGAGGGCGAGCGCCCCCAGCAATAGACCTTTTTGTTCTTCCCCGTGAATGAACCCGATCGCGAAAAGGCCAATCGCGCCCAGCGTCAGGCAGGCGGCGTGCATCTTGCGGCGATCGAATCGCGAGGCCATCGCCATCAGGCCAAAAGCCGCAATAAAGGTCATAAAATCCTTGGCCGCGTAGCAGACGCCAGCCCATTCCGCGCCTGCCTTGAACAGGGGCGAGTCGGTGCTGGTGGCGCCGAAGACGAGCGGGACCGCATTGGAAAAATGCAGCCACATGCAAAACAAACCCAGCCAGGTGAAAAACTGGACGAGCGCCAGGTATTTCATAGTCGTCGGCATCTGCCGCAGGGCATCGGGAATTTCCTGCACGAGGTGGCGGAAGCCGCTGCGTTCCGATTGTTTTTTGCGAAAAGCAGCCAGATCCTCGGGCGGATATTCCTTGGAAGTGAAAATCGTGTAGAGGACGGCGCCCAGAAATGCGCCCGCTCCAATGTAGAAAGCGTATTTCACATTGGGCGGAATCATACTCGCCGCGCTCGTTTCACTCGTCACATTGAAGCCGTGCTTGAGCAGCCAGGGGAGAAGACCGGCGATGACGGCACCGGCCCCGATGAAAAAGCTTTGCATGGTGAAACCGGTGGCACGTTGCTCTTCAATCAGGTTGTCGGCCACAAAAGCGCGGAACGGCTCCATCGAAATGTTGATGGAGGCATCCAGGATCCAAAGAAGCCCGGCGGCCATCCAAAGCGTGCCCGCGTTTGGCATCAGGACGAGCGCGCACGAACTCAGGATGGCTCCAGCCAGGAAGTAGGGTCGGCGCCGGCCGAGCGGTCCCCAGGTGCGATCGCTCATGGCGCCGATGATGGGTTGAACGAGGAAGCCGGTCAGAGGCGCGGCCAGCCAGAGCAGCGGAATTTGGTCGTCGCGGGCGCCCAGGTATTTATAGATGGGGCTCATGTTCGCCATTTGCAATCCCCAGCCGAACTGAATCCCGAGAAATCCGAAACTCATGTTCCAGATCTGCCAGAAGTTGAGGCGCGGCTTGTTCATGGGGATGGGGAGCGAGCCACAGATCAACACAGATTGGCGCGAATTTGAAGACAAACGTACGGGGAAATGCGTGGGAAATTGGAGAGCAAGCGCACCGCTTGCCGGGTGGAGGGGACTCAGAGGAGGGGATTTTTTAACCGCGGATGACACGGATTAAACGGATGGGGAGGGAGAGGAATGGAGTGATGGTGAGTCGTGAGTCTGGATTTTTGCCTTCCTTCCCCTATCCGTGCTATCCGCGTCATCCGCGGTTAAAATTCTTCTATCTATTTTGAGTCGCGCGCGACTTGGAATTGATTGAAGAAAACGTCGTTCTTTTCGCTGTTGCGATCGAAAACGGCCATGCTTTGCACAGCGCTGCTCGCGGAAAGTTTTCGCCCAGGCAGCTTGACCACGTTCTTGTCCTTCAAGGTTTGGATTTCCAAATCGTAGGTGTCCGCGCCGGTGATCGTCACCGTCACGGAAACGCCGGCATCGGTAAACGCAATTCCGGAATCGGTCTTGTCCGCGCCGGAGCCGTCGTAAATCTGGTAGTTCGGCTTGCCCATGTAATAGCCGAACTCGAACAAGGCATCTTTGTTATAGTCCGCCACCGTGGAGTTGGCATTGCCCGAACGGAGCACAACGCCGACGGAACCGGGTGTCGGATCATCTTTATCGAATTTTTTTTCGAATTGGCCGTTCTCCATCATG
>JBBRDU010000130.1:0-7018 GCA_038203615.1 Chthoniobacterales bacterium | reverse complement strand
AGCATCGATGCCTCGCACATTCGGCAAAAGGTGATTGACGTTAAACTCGAGTCGGATCTGGGCGGCGGCCGGGTTTCCCTCTCGGGATCGCTGCGCGAGACAGCGTCTTCGATTAACGCGGAGGTGCATCTCAGCGCCGAGCTGGTGGCGGCTGACTCGTTGAATAAATATATCGGGCAGGGGGTTAAACTGGGCGGACAGATCGAGAAGCTCGATTTTAATGGGACCGGCCTCTTTAATGTCCCGAATACTTGGAACGCCGAACTCTCGGCCCATTTCGCCGGGTTGCGCGAGCACGAGTTTGGCGTCGATGCCTGTTCCATTCAAGTTTCCGCTCGAGACGGCGGGGCCACCCTGCAATCGGCCGAGTTCATTCAGGGCGAGAATCGTTTTCAGGTGCATGGCTCCGGAAGTCTGCCTCGGGATGTGAGAGACTTTGGGCGTAGCCCGGCTTCTCTGGAAATTTCGGCCACGGCCGTTGACCTGACCCGCGCCACGGCGGGGCTGCCTTTGCACCTGAGCGGCGCCGTTGAGGTAAAGGGAACGATCAACATCAAGGATAGCCGGCTCCACACGGACTTGGTCGTGACGGCGGGCCCGGTCGGCTTCGAAGACGGACACGTGGAGAAAGTCACTGCCACGATCAGCGCGTCGCGGCTCATGCCCGCAGCCCATTCGAAGGAGCCATGGTTTGACGGCCTCCAATCGAAAGTCGTGCTCGCTCTGAACAATCTTCGGTTCCGCGAATACGCGATCGACTCCGTGCAGAGCGCGGTCACCTCGGTCGATGGCCTGCTCAATGTCGAGGAGCTGCTGGTGAAACGCGCGGGCAACGAGATCACCCTGAACGGGACATACCGGTTGCCCGTCGATGGGGGGGATCTGGAGGTGCAGCCCGCGAAAATGAATTTTTCGCTGAACGCTCCGCAGATGGGCGATTACTGGGCGACCGCTTTGCCTGATCGAGTGAGCGGCCCGCTCCAGGCCGGTGGACAAGTCGAGTTTCGAAACGGTCTCGGCAATGGTCAGCTGACGGTCTACGGCGCGGATTTGAAGGTGCGTGACCTCGTCTTTCACACGCTGAGTTCGCAATGCTCCATCTCTAATAGTGTCGTCTACTTGAATGACTTCACGGCTGCCTTGAACGATCGCGACTTTGTCAGCGCGACTGGTCACTTCGATCTGCGCGGCCCGCATGCTTATGGCGGGCGGATCTCTGCCGCCATCGCCAATTTATCGACCCTCAAGCCATTATTGCGAGCCTCCGGCAATCAAACTGAGTTGAGCGGTTCGTTGGCCGTGAGCTGGGAAGGAACAGGCGAGGTGAGGACGATTCACAACGCCGGCAAAATGAATCTTTCCCTCGAAAAAGGGCGCTACGGAAATCTGCAATCGCTCCAGGCGAAGGTCGACGCGACCTACTCGCCGGACGGGCTCGATGTGCCGATCATCTTTTTTGCCAGCAACCGGATGGATTTTCAGGCGAGCGCGCAAACCCGGGGGGAAACATTCGAGATTAGCAAAATCCAGGTGGACCAGGGCCCGTCCAAGTACGCGTCCGGCTACGTTTCCGTCCCCTTTATTTGGAGAAACCTCGGTACTACCGCAGAGGTGTTTCCGCCTAACGGACAGGTCGTGGCCAGTTTTCAATCGGAAAACATTGATCTGAAACGCCTCTTCCAAGACATCGGTGTGAAATCCGCGGCCAGCGGTGTGTTAACCGTAAAAATGGATGCGCATGGAACGCTCGACCAGCTGGTGGCGCGACTGGATCTGCAGGCGAGGAACGTGCGCACGGAGCGGGTGCCGAACCTGGAGCCGGCTAGCTTCGATCTGACGGCCGAGACGAAAGGGAATCAGCTCAATATCACGGGCAAACTCCAGCAGTCCAAGATTCAACCGATGGAGTTGACGGCTGCTCTGCCCTTCCAGGCCGCCAGAGTTTTGAGCGAACACGGGCTTCGTCAGGACACGCCGATCACGGCCAAGCTGCGTTTGCCCCGCAGCTCGGTCAATTTCCTCCGTCAATTCGCGCCCGAGATCGAGCAACTGGACGGCGATGTCGGCCTGGACGTCGATGTTCGCGGTACTATCGCGAAACCAATTTTCACCGGATCGGCCGACATGACGGTGAATGTGGCTCGCTCCAACAATGTGACTTTGCCAGCGCTGCGCGGATTCAAAGCCCGGCTCAATTTTACGAACGACGCGCTCACGGTGGAACAATTTGGCGGCGATCTTTCCGGCGGAAAATTCACGGTGACCGGCGGAGTTAAGTTTATCAGCCTAACGAACGTGAATATCGATTTGCATCTGAAAGCGGACAGCGTCCTGGTGGCCCGGAACGATTCGATCACGGCGCGCACCAATGCGGATATCGCGATCGTGGGCCCGTTCACGAGTGCAAGCGTGACCGGCCATATCGAGATGACCAACAGTCAGTTCCTGAAGAATCTCGATCTCATTCCGATCGGTCTCCCGGGACGACCGGCGCCGCAGCCGCCCGCCTCCCGCCCGGAATTTTCCTTCCCGGATCCGCCTCTGCGCGATTGGAAGTTCGACGTGGCCATCAAAACGAAAGAGCCCTTCCTCATCAGGGGAAACCTGGCCAACGGTGGTGCGGTCAGCGACCTGCACCTGATCGGGACCGGCCTGCATCCAGGGTTGCAGGGGATCGTGCGTCTGGAAAACGTGGAAGCAACGCTGCCCTTCAGCCGGCTGGAGATCGCCTCCGGGTTTATTTACTTCGATCCCTCTGACTCCTTAAACCCCAGACTGGATTTGCATGGCACATCGGTCATTCGCGACTACACCATCCACGTGTATATTTATGGAACATCTCTCGCACCCGAGGCCCTCTTTACGAGCGAACCGCCGCTTCCCCAGGAAGAAGTGATTTCTCTCCTGGCGACCGGGACGACGCGCGCAGAGCTGGCCGGGAATAACAATGTGCTTGCCGGAAGGGCAGCAATGTTGCTGGTTCAACAGCTGTATCGGAAAGTTTTTAAGAAAGGACAAGGTGCGCAGAATAGTTCAGTGTTCGATCGGCTCGATGTGGACGTGGGACAAACCGATCCGCGGACAGGCCAACAACAAGCCACCGCGCGCTTTAAAGTGAATGATCAATTCGTGCTGGTCGGAGATCTCGATGTGGGCGGCGGCTTTCGCGGCATGGTCAAATACCTGATTCGATTTCGCTAAGATGCGTCCTCTCCTCCTTATTATTATCAGCAGCGCCATCTGCGTGGCGCCGGCCCTCGCGCAGACCGAGGCTTACCCGGTTCGGTCCGAGAAGAAGCAAAAAGAGCAAAATGCCGTAGCTAACGCGCAGGAGAAAAAGGCGCAGCACGCCACCGTTATCAACCTGCAGGGCGAAAAAAACTTCAGCGACAAGGAACTGCGTTCCCAGCTAAAGGAACAGATCACCACGATCGACGATTTCGGTCTGACCCCGGCGCGCGCCGATGACGTCGCGTTCTTCCTCGAACTGTTCTACCGGAAGCACGGCTACATGAAGGCGAGCGTGCATTATGTGATGGAAGGCGGAGATCGTCTGCGCCTGGAAATTCAAGAGGGCCAGTTGTTCACGCTCGGCACAGTCACCTTCGTCGGAAATGAGCATGAGCCGACGGATAAGTTGTTCGACTACGCCATGGGTCCGACCCGGGAGCGCTACTCCAAGTTGCAAAAGAATCTTCCCTTTGTCGGCTCGGACGTGGAGGAAGGCGCCGACCTCGTGCATCGCTTCTATGTCGCGGAAGGATATTTGGACGCCGCCGTTGAGAAGCCGCGCTACAGCTTCCACGACGACACGGGCCTGGTCGATGCCACGGTCTCGATCCAGGAAGGGCGCCAGTATTTCTTTGGCAACGTTACCTTTACCGGCAAGACGGTTTACGACAGCGAGACCCTGCGCGGACAGATCAAGGATCTTTTGGATCAACCCTATACGGAAGCGCGGGTCGCTGATATTCCGCGTCGCTTGCAGTCTTACTTCAAGACGCGCGGATACTATTCCGTGAAAGTGGAAGCGACGAGCGACTCGACCACCGCTCGCGCTGGCCATGTCCCCGTCCAGGTGGCCGTTTCGGCTGGGTCGGTTTACCACTTCGCCGACGTCACCGTGAGCGGTCTGCGGCGCCTCCACCCTCGCTACGTGGAAAAGCGGTTCTCCAGCTTAAGCGGCAAGACCTACAGCCCCGAAGTGCTGGACGCTAAGTTTCGCACGCTCATGCGCAGCGGTCTCTTCACCATCTTACAGATCAATCCAGTCGCGGTCGGAGATGACACCTTGCGCCTCGATATCTCGGCGGAAGAAGCCAAGAGCCGGGAGTTCGGTCTCTCCGCCGGCTATGGCACGTACGAGGGACTCATCGGGGGTCTCCAATTTCGCGAGCTGGATTTGTTCGGTTCGGGACGTCCGCTCACCACTTCCATCCTGGTCTCGCAGCGCAGCTACAAAGGGGAAGTCTTATATGAAGATCCCTATCTCTTCGACACCGATATCGGTCTCAAGGCGCGGGTCGGCGCGCTCACCTTTGATTTCGACGGCTACTCCAAGTTCGAGCTGGGTGGTCGCGTCGAACTAACTCGCAAGTTAACCAGGCAATACGAAGTCGGCGCAGTTTTCTCGGTGCGCCACGTTGAGATCACGAGCGCAGCGATCAAACCGCTCTATCTGGGGGATACATCCTACTTCATCGACACGCTTGGCTTCACTCAGACCCTCGATTTGCGGGATAGCCCACTCGTCTCGCCGCGCGGATTTGTGGCGGCCAACACCGTGGACGTCGCCACCGCTGGCCTGGGCAGTGAAATTGATCTGGTCCGGGCGACCCTGCGGCTTGGATATTATATTCCGTTCGGACCGAAGCCTCTCACCCCCGGCGTGGTGGAGGATCAAACCGGTCCGAAAAATCCGTGGCAACGTTTCGTGCAGCAATCTTCGCTCGCCTTCGGGGCCCGCACCGGCCTGGTTCATTCGCTCAATCACAGCGGACCAGACGAGCCGACCACCATTCCGATCGACGAACGATTTTTCAACGGCGGCGGCACCACCGTGCGTAGTTTCGGGGAGCGCGATCTCGGCCCGCACGACCGGCACGGCAATCCGCTGGGCGGCGAATTCTTTACCGTCTTCAATACCGAGTACACTTTTCCACTTTACGGTGAATTGCAGGGCGCGGCCTTCGCCGATGCCGGCAATCTTTTGCCCACCTCGGAGCAGCCCGGGCTCGACGCCATGCGCTACGCCCTCGGGCTGGGCCTGCGCTACAAGTTGCCGATCGGTCCCATTCGGCTCGATTACGGGGTGAACCCGGATCGACGCACGGGCGAAGATTTCGGCGCCTTCCATTTCAGTTTCGGCTTCGCCTTTTAGGGAATGGTAGGGACGTCGCGCTGCGGCGCCCACTCCGCGGGCCTGGCCATCACCCAAGGGGGACGAGGCGAGTTCCCTCGAAAAACCATTTGGCGCGCCGCCCTCCCTCCGTAAATTCTGCGCTCCCCTCGCTTGATCCGGAAGGAACCTCTTTTTTATGATGTCAATACTTCGAAAGCATCGGAATTGGCTGATGATCGTCATCGCCATTCTGGCCATTCCGTTCGTTTTCTATTTCAACAAGACCGATCTCAGTGCGCATTCGGACAAGTTCGCCCATATTTATGGGCGCGATGTTCCCATGGTGGAAGCGCAACGCGGCGCCCGGCTTTGCAACCTGGCGCGGGATCTTGGCATGCAGAACCTGGTTCGCTCGCTCGCGGCCGGCGCCAATTCCGAAAACGAACTGTATTCGCAATTCACTTTGAACCGAATGGTTCTGCGGCATGAAGCGGCCCGCCTCGGGATTCAGGCCAATACCGCGGAGATCACCGATTTTGTGCGGACTCTGCGTCCCTTCCGGAATGCCACCGGTTTTGATCCCAAGAAATTCGACGAATACACGCAGACCGCCCTGCCCGCGCTCGGCTTCAGCGAAGCCCAGATTGAAGAGCTGGCCACGGACGAGCTGGCGCTGCGCCGGATCAAGGAGCTGGTGGCCACGGGTGTGACCGTGCCGGAGGCCCAGAGCAAGAGCGAGTATCAGCAACTCTACGGCAAACTCGACGTCAGCGTGGTGCGATTGCACGCGGCGGATGTGGCCAAGGATCTCAAGGTCAGCGACGAAGACATTCAAAAATACTACGAATCGCACAAGGCCGAGCTGAAGACGGAAGAGAAAAGGAAAGTGGAATTCGTTAGTCTTTCTCTCAGCGAAGAGCAAAAGAAATTGACAGGGAAAGAGCGCATCGATGCTTTGCAAAAATTGGCTGACCGCGCCAACGACTTGACCCAGGCCCTGCTCGAGAAGGGCGCTGAATTCCATCAGGTCGCGGCCAAATTCCAATTGCCCGTGAGCGCCACCGGAGAATTCACCTCGGCTGCGCCCGACCCGAAATTGAAGGCGGACCCACAGTTGACGACGGCTGCCTTTCAACTCAGCACCCAGGAACCAAACGGTGACGCCATCCAGGCGCCAGATGGATTCTATGTTCTGCATTTGGCCGGCGTGGTGGAAGCGCGCCCTCTTGCCCTGGAGGAAGCAAAGCCGAAAATGGTCGACGCCATCAAGGCGAGCCGCGCTCGCGAGATCGTGTCGACCAAAGGCGCGCAGATCGCGCATGATGTGCGCGAAGCACTGGCCTCCGGGGCGCCGCTCCCGTTTGCGCTCGAAAAAGCAGGCGCGAAAGCGGAGAAGCTCGAATCCTTTTCCTTGTCGGAAGACATGGATCCGGAAGAGATGCCGAAGGAGCCAAAAAAGCGAGCGCCCGACTTCATTGCCGTGCGCAATGCCGTGGCCACTTTGCAAAGCGGCGAGGTCAGCGAGTTTATGCCTTGGGAGGACGGAGGCGTGGTGGCCATCCTGGAGAAGCGCGAATTGCCGGATGAGACCAAATTCGCGCAGAAGCGCGCGGCTTTTGATCAACGCATCCTGTCGAACAAGCGCGAGATCGTATTTTACGAATGGCTGCGTGAACG
>JBBRDU010000129.1:0-7057 GCA_038203615.1 Chthoniobacterales bacterium | reverse complement strand
TAGAGGCGCATGAGATGGAAAACGGGGCGCGACGGCGGCGTGTTGAACGGAGGTTGCAGCAACGCCTTGGGCCCGAACTTAAAAGGCTGCGAGACGATCCCGAGATAATAGAGTCCGAGATCGAGCCGGAAGGCCATGCTCATCAGATCCCATTCCCCCATGTATTCGTACTTATCCTTGTAGACGGCGTCGAACCAGGAGTGATTGCTCTGCGCGAACTCGCGGTTATGACGTTCAATGCGATCCGTGATCGGCTCGCCGCGTCTTTGCGCGCTGATCAGATCCGCCGCGGCACTGGCCGTGAACGAAATCCAATCCATGCCCGGGCTGTAAAATGGATCGATGAAAGCGGCGGCATCGCCCACCAGGACAAAACCATCACCCGCAAACGTCGTGCTGTAGTAAGCGAGATTCCGCCGCCAATGCACATCGTTCTCATCGAACTCCGCGTCCGCCAGCATCTCGCGCCCCACCGGATGTTGCATGAGAAAGGTCTTCAGTCGTTCGCCCACCTTGCCGCCTTCCTGCGGAAACTCGACCAGGCGCTGGTCGAAGACGACTCCGACGCTGACATCGCCACCCTTGAGCGGAATCCACCAGCTCCACCAGCCGTCGCCGATCACATGGTTGGTGGCGGTGTTTCGAACGCAATGGATGGCCGCATCCCACTCCGGATACTTGGCCGCCAGCTCGGGGCTATCCCAATCCTTCACCCCTTTCCAGCGAGACCACGCGGCGGCCGTGGGATGCTCGGTGTTCTGCCGCCACCAGCCTTGTTTGTGCGCGAGCACGGCGGCGACACCTGACGCATCGACAATCCAGCGGGCCCGAATCGTCTGACTGGTTTCGCCGTGCCGCAAAGTGAGCGTCTGCTCCCCCCCCGCCGATAACTCGACCTTGCTCACACTGGCGGGGCGCAACAATTCCGCACCCGCCACACAGGCGCGCCGCAACACCTCTTCATCCAAGGTCGCGCGGTCGAGTTGGTAGGAAGGCAGGCGCACCTGATAACGCCCACCCAACTCGCTGGCTTCCCCCAGCGATTGCACTTCGTTGTTGGTAAACCAAAAACGCAGTCCCTGTTTCACCAGATGCGACTCGTTCAAGTATTGCGTCAGCCCCAGAACGCGCCCCAGAAAAAAGGCGCTGACTTCCACGGTCGCTTCGCCGACGCGGCGCGAGAGCTGCGCCGATTTCTCGACAATCAAAAGGCGCAGGCCGGGATTCTGCCGCAGGAGCAAGGTGGCCGTGGCCGCGCCGGAAAGCGCGCCGCCGATCACGACCACGTCATACCCGGAGGCATCGCCGGAAATCATCGTGTCCATCCCGGGAGAATATGCGGTGACGGCCCCGCTGGCAATGTCAGCTCGCCAGTTCCTGTTCAACCGGAAGCAGAGCGTCCGGGTCAGCCGGGGGCTCGTGTGTGCCGCTGCCGACGAGTCGCTCAAACAAGGGCGAAGCCATCAAGGTCGTAACGACGGCCATGATGACGAGCGTGGCGAACAGTCCTTCCGAGATGACCCCGCGCTGCAGGCCGATATTGATGATGATCAGCTCCATGAGGCCGCGCGCATTCATCAATGTCCCGATGCCGAGCGCTTCCCGATTGGAAATCCCCGTGGCGCGCGCAGCGAACCAGCACGCGACGCCTTTACCCAGAATGGCGGCGGCGAGAACCGCGGCGCACATCAACCAGAGAAAGCCCGTGTTGAGCAGCCCGATCTTGGTATTGAGTCCCGAGTAAGTGAAGAAAAGGGGCAGAAGCAGCGCCACTGTGAGGGGCTGAATCCGTCCAATGAGGTCGCGCACGACCGCCCCGCGCGGCATGGCCGCGCCCATCACGAACGCGCCGAAAACCGCATGCAGACCGATCAAATCGGTGAACCACGCGCCCAGCGCCATGAGCGCCAGACCCACCACCAGACCGGCTTCGGTCAGCGTCTCACCTTGCACCAGCCAGGGCGTGGCCCGCTCCAGCAGCGGACGCACCACCGCCAGAACCAACGTCACATAGGCGATCCCGCCGCCGATGTTCAACACCGCGTGAGTCCAATTATTTTCAAAGCTGGCCAACACCACGGCCAGTAGACACCAGGCGGTGGCGTCGTTGATCGCACCCGCACCCAGCGCCACCGTGCCCATGGCCGTGCCGGTCAATTTTTTGAAATGAATGATGCGCGCGAGCATGGGAAAGGCCGTGATACACATGGACGCGCCCAGAAAAAGTGTGGCCTCGCCCAGCGAAGTTTTTTTCGGAAACAGCTCCGTGCTGTAAAAAAGGATCCAAGCCAATCCGGCCCCCAAGAGGAAAGGAGTCAGCATCCCGGCGATGGAGACCGCCACCGCGCTTTTCAGCTGGCGCCGCACGACGTCGACCCGGAACTCCATGCCCACCACAAACATGTAGAGAGCCAGGCCCAGCTGCGACGCGGGAAAGAGATAGCTCTGCGTATCGCGCATCTTTTGCGTGGAATCCCAGGGAAAAAGCCAATGCTGCGCCTCGGGCCAGAGCAGGCCGAAAAGAGACGGTCCGAGCAGCACACCGGCCACCATTTCCGCCACCACCTGGGGCTGGCCACAGCGAAGGGCGATGGCTCCCACCATCCGGCAAAACAAAAGGATGACGGCCAGCTGCAGAAAGAACTGAACGGCCAGGTGAATGTTGTTCATGAGACCTCGGTGACGTGGTCTACCTTCTGGCCAGCCCATGGGCCAGCGGAAAAAATCTAGAACGTAGCCGTAACCGTTTCCCGCACAGGTTCATCCACCTTCTTTGGGACGAGAGAAAGCCTGGGCGAAAGGGCCAGGAAACGTTGGACCCGCACGAAAAAGTAGAACAGCCACATCCGCCATTTGATGGCAAAGCTGGCCCCTTCATTTCCGGCCAGGACCGCATTCACGGCCGGCGTGATTTGCAGCATGTTGGTCGGGTTTAGAAACACTTCCATGAACTCCTTGCCGCTGTACCAAGCACTCACGAAAGTGAGATAAGTGTCCATCACCCGATTGACGCGACGCGCGTAATCTTTAAAGAGCCGTCTCTTTCGTGATTCGTCTTGCAGGACTTGTTCGAGCGCATCCGCCGCTTTTTCCGCGGACATGATGGCCAGAAAAACTCCACTGCTAAAGACGGGGTCGATGAATCCGGCGGCATCGCCCACGAGGAGCCAGCGGTCTCCGTAAAGCTGCGTGTTGCGATAGGAATAATCGCCAGCTGAATAGACCGGCGCCACGCGTCTGGCCTTCTTCATTCTTTCAACCAGCAGCGGCTGTTCCGCGATACATCTGTCCAAAGCCTCTTCGGGAGACAGTTTCATCGACCGGAAGGTGGTGGTGTCCATGACCACGCCAACGCTGGTCCGCGCCGGTGTGAGCGGAATCATCCAAAACCAACTATCGAGCGCACGCACCATCCGAATGAGCGTGCCGTCAATGCCTGCCGGACGCTCGACATCATCGAAATGCGAAAAGACCGAAAATTTTTGGAGATGATCGTACGATTTCTTCAGATTGAGAAAATTGCCGACGATCGCCTGGCGGCCGCTGCAGTCGAGCAGGTAGCGCGATTCGATGACGGAACTGGCCCCATCGTCTGCCTCGATCTGAAGGCGGATACGATCCGCCTCGATCGCGATGCTTTTGACCGCCGTCTGTTCGTAGACTTCGGCGCCATTTTCGCGGGAATGATCGAGCAAGAGCTGGTCGAACTCCGAACGGGTCACCTGATAGGAACGGTCGCGCCGGGCGCGAAAGCCGTCCTTGAAATAAAATTTCACCTCCTTGGAGCCGCAGGCAGAGGCGATTTCTCCGCCATGCTTGGGCATAAAAGCCCAGTCCAGCTTTTCGCGTACGCCCAGGCGGTCGAAGGCGTTCACGCTGAAGGGCAAAAGCGATTCGCCGATGTGGAACCGCGGAAATTTTTCGCGCTCGAGCACGACTACGCGACGACCAGCCCGCGCCAGCAAAGTGGCAGCGGTGCTGCCGGCCGGCCCGCCCCCGATTATGGCCACGTCGTAGATTCCGTTCGTCATGCGCTGATCATCTTACCAAAGTTCGGCCATAAGGAAATCCCTCGCAGGAAGACTGTCATTTGAGCGCCATGGGCGCTGCCCGCTTCCCATCGCGCTCGGAGAGCCCGATCCACCTTGTGCCAGCCACGTCCCAAGTGGTGGAACGGCCTCTCCGAGGACGTAGCCAAAAAGCACAGCGGCGCAGCGCCGCTCATGCTTGAGGGCGATAGGCGATCTCCTTCTACCATCGCGCCCGCCACGCCCTCAGTGGTGAAACGACCGCTCCGAGGGCGTTGCCAAACCAAAGCGGCACAGCCGCTCATCCTTCCCCATCACATCTGATGCCTGATCGCCCAGAGATCTGGAAAGATGGGATTAAAAAGCGACTCTTTCAGAAACGGCACACCGGGCGATCCGCCCGTGCCTTTCTTGGCCCCGATCGTGCGCTCCACCAGTTTGATGTGCCGATAACGCCACTCCTGCAGCCCCTCATCAAAATCGGTCATCAACTCCAGCAGAATCAAGGTCTCCGGCGATTCCTGGTAGAGCCGTAGAATCTCCGTCTGAATCTGTTCGTTAGGCTGGTTTGGCTGGGTTAGGTCGCGATTGGTCAGCTCCGCTGGAATCTGGGCCCCGCGCATGGCCAGGAAATCATAGAAATGATCGATCACGGTGCGTTCTTTCAGCCGGCCCTGCAGCCGCTCGAATCCGGGCATCTCCGGCTTCACATGGGAAAGGGTCGACGCTCGTTTGTAGCCCAGCAGAAACTCCAGCTCGCGAAATTGAATGGACTGAAATCCGGAGGCCGTATCGAGCCGGTCCCGAAAGCTGGAGAAGGAGGATGGCGTCATTGTTTCAAGAATATCGATCTGCCCCACCAGGGTCTTCATGATGGTGCGCGCCCGTTTAAACGAATGAATCGCGTCGAACAGTTTCCCAGCGGCGAAATCCCGGTTGATCCGTTCGAACTCGTGGAGCAGCTGCTTAAACCAGAGCTCGTAAGTCTGATGGATGATAATGAACAGCATTTCATCGTGCTCGGCCGGCGTGGAGCGCGGTTTCTGCAGCGTGAGCAGCTTCTCGAGGTCGAGATAATTCGCGTAAGTCAGTGGCGCCATGTTCGAACGCTCCACGCAGCGCGCCCATGCGTCAAAGAATGATGCGAACCTGCCTCGCACAAAGACCCCAGCGACCAATCTGCACCCCGGGTTCCAGTCTGAGGAAGCTGCTACTGGTGACAGACAGGATTCACAGGTCCGCCAAGGGACGGACTCACCGCGGAGAGATTTTTTGGATTTAGGGTCTCGGAAAAATCGGGCTAATCCTGTCCCGTTTCTGCCTTCGACATTAGCGGCTTGCGCGGGAAGACGTTCGAAGCTTCGCCGACATTTGAACGTCACCGCAGGTGACGCAAATACTCCCGATCCCACGCGGCCGGAATCGTTTCCCGGGGCGAATAGGGGCCCGGCTGATAGGCGCGCGAAGCAATCCCCTGCTGGCTCAACTCGCACACGTGCCAGTCCTGTTTGTTCGTCATGTCCCAAAATTCGACGGCGTCGTCGGGGTTGTAGCTGGGGTCGCCGACCCCGGCCGCTTCCGGATGAAAAAACCAATCACAGAGGATGAGCGTCCGCTCCGGGGACTGCGGCCAGACCAGATGCACCATGACGTAATCGGGATGCAGGCTGAGCAGCATGTTCGGAAAGATAGAATAATAGAAGACGCGCGCGTGATCTTCGTCCTTGATATCGCCCACCGGCAGCGCGCAGGCATGACCGCTCATCGTGAGGCTCCTGCCTTTCACGATCGGCATAAATCCGCCCAGAAAAGGCCCCTCGCATAAATCGTTTTCCGCCGAATCGTAAGGAGTGATCTTGGACAGCGCCGGATGCACGCCGGGACAGTGATAACATTCCGAGTAATTCTCGAAGATCAGTTTCCAATTAGCACG
Source organism: Chthoniobacterales bacterium (assembly GCA_038203615.1). GTDB lineage: Bacteria > Verrucomicrobiota > Verrucomicrobiia > Chthoniobacterales > UBA10450 > JBBRDU01. The sequence continues at coordinate 1,096 of JBBRDU010000129.1, read as the reverse complement.
TACATCGTACTCGATGCGTTGGACCGAGCGCAGGATGGGCAGATTCCAGTGGGTGAACTTTCCGGCCAACGGGGCGAACACTTCTGCGAAGGAAACGGGCGCCTCGGACAGATTCACGAAAATGAATCCCTCCCAGAGCGCCAGGTGCACGACGTGCAGAGAATGCTCAGCCTTGTCAAAACCGGGCACGCTCTCCATGTGCGGAGCGCCCAGCAATCGGCCGTCGAGCCCATACGTCCAGGCGTGATAAGGACATGACAGAGCCGCCGCATGTCCCCAGCTCTCTGGGCAAAGCCGCGTCCCACGATGCCGGCAGACATTGTAAAACGCGCGGACTGTCTCTCCCTGATCGCGCACCAGGATGAGACTTTCTCCAGCCACTTCCACGGTGAAAAAATCTCCCGCTTGAGCAAGCCGGCTCTGATGTCCGACGCACACCCATTGGCTGGAAAAAATCGTCGCCTGTTCCGCGGCAAAAATATCCGGTGAAACCAGATACTTTTGTTCGAGCGTTTTCGCCCCGGCCGCCAATGTGTCCGCCGTTTTCCGAAACGCTGGAATCACTCGTGCCTGCATCCTCATCCGCAGATTACGCGGATTTCACAGATTAAGAAACACGAATCAGGAACGCCTCGCACCACGGACACAAACGGCTTTCTCTTCTTCAGGTAGAAACGTCTCTCCGAGACGTCCGGATCGCGTAGCTCGAATTAATATTCAAGGACGCCCCGAAGGTGCGTTCCTACCTGGGCGCGGTCGGCCGCTGGTCCGCCCTCGGCGTTGAACGTTTGCTGCCGCCCCCGAACCTCCGACTTTCGATTCTATTTCAGGACCGCCTGGTGGAATCCATACCAGTCATCGAGATTGTTTAGGTTGACCGCGTCTTTTGGAGCGGAAGCGTCGTCAGCCAGGCCGTTCGCTTTCAGAATACCCTGACGGGTGTCGTCATCGTGGATATAGCCGCGGACAGCGGCGTTATGCTTTCCAACGGCCTCCGGGTTGAACGAGCTGGCGTTTTGCTTTACCCACGCTTCGAACTGGGGATACGTCGGCTTGCTCTGCTTAATATAATGCTGGACCGCCAGTTCATCGAGCC
>JBBRDU010000128.1:0-7139 GCA_038203615.1 Chthoniobacterales bacterium | reverse complement strand
CAATTCCAGGTCCGCGCGCTGCCCGAAACGTTTTCGTCTGTTATGGCCGCCCGTTCCCGCTATAGCTCAGTGTTTCCACCGCTAGCCGCCGCGCTTATGCCCTACTTCAGCCCCAAAATCATTCCTCTCAAACGGCGCTTCGCTTCTCGTAGCCACGCCTTGATTACCGTGCTTGCGAGCGCCGTCGCGGCGTTGGTCTGCGCCGATTTCGCTCGCGCCACTGACCTCTATGCTTCCGATATCACTTCGGGCACGGTTCTAAAAATCGGACCAAATGGTATCCCGACGACCTTCGCCTCCGTCACAAATCCAAAGGGTCTCGCCTTGGATCAGGCGGGAAATCTTTACGTCGCAGATGTCACGACGCAGACCGTTTACAAATTCACTCCCGCCGGCGCGCGGAGCACCTTTGGCGCCGGGTTCACCAATCCGACGGGCCTCGCCTTCGATTCCTCCGGCAACCTTTTTGTCTCGGACATTGGCACAAATCTTATCATCAAAATCACCCCGATGGGAACGCAGAGCACCTTCGCCAGTGGCTTGAACCGCCCTGCCGACCTGGCCTTCAATCACCTCGGCGACCTCTTCGAGATCGATCGCAACAGCGGCATGATCTTCCAATTCACACCAGCTGCAGTGCCCAGCACGTTTGCCACCGGCTTGAACCTGCCCGCGGGCATCGCGTTCGACAGCGCCAATAATCTGTTTGTCGTCGAGCAGGGTACGAACCTGGTCTTCAAGTATGCCACCAACGGGACGCGCCAGACTTTCGCTACCATCGCTAACACCGACGGGCCGGTCCGATTGACCATCGACACGGCGGACAATGTCTATCTCAGCGTTATCTTGGGCGCCGGCGGTACGAGTGTCTATAAATACAGCCCGGCCGGCGGCGCTCCCAGCACCGTCTTCACCAACGCGACCGACACCATAGGTTTTATCGCCCTTGGACAACCACTGCAGTTCACTGCCATTTCCAGGAACGGACTTGGCCCTGTGGTTGTAGAGGGCACTGGCGCTCCTTCCATTACTTATTCCCTGAAAGCTACGAGTGACCTAACCCAACCCTTCACGTTCATTACCTCTGCTACCGCCGACAACGCCGGCCATTTGAGCTTCAGCGATGTGAATGCGGGAAACTTCACGCAGCGCTTCTATCGGATCAGTTTTCCCTGATGGCACAGCCGCATGTTTGTGATTTTGTCGCACGGTGGCGACCGCGATCGAATCGCCGGTTGGGGAACCAGACCAGAAGGGGTCGAAAAACACCCGATAAAGCAATTCTCGAAGTCTCAATCCGGCCTCAACACAACGGTGCTCGCGGGCATCGATGTGGCCGCCAACCGGCTGCACATTTCTGGATGGTTGAGAGAAACGCTTCCGGCCGGGGCGTACTTTAGTCCATGGTGGGTACGACCATGCCTCAGCCCCTCGCGCAATCGGACGAGCGCCAGAAAGCAAAGTCCCTTTGGCGCGCGAATGCACACGCGGTTTGCCTGGCGCTGATCCTCATTCTCGGATTTGTGCTTCGAGCTGCGGGGGTGGCCTGGGGTGAAGCGTACAACCACGGGTCGCTTGGCGATAGTTTTGAGGCGTACGAAGTTGCCGTAGCGTATTCGAATGGCGACGACCGAGCCCAATATTTAGGCCAGCCTAATTTCAAGGCCGGCGCGAAATTGCCTGGGCCTGCCTGGACTCTGCTTTGCGTCGCTGCTCTGAAAGCATGGGGCTCGATTGAGGGGCTTAGCTGGGTGCTCGTCCTCCTCAATGTGGGAGCGATTTATCTGACCTATCTCCTCGCGGCGGTAACGGTTGGACGATCGGCGGGACTCGCGGCGGCCTTGTTCGTCGCGACGTCCCCGCGTCTGATTAATCATGCCATCATTGTCTACAACCCAGCCGTGATGCCGATCCTTTCCACGCTGATGCTACTCTCGCTTTGGCGGGTGGTGCGGACGAACCGGTCGCGGGCGATTGGCTGGGTGATTTTCCTATTGTTGTTGATGCAGCAATTTCACGTTTCTGCCCTTTCGTTGATTCCAGCGGTAGCTGTGGTCATTTGGCTCGCAGGCCAACCGCTTAATTTTTGGTGGGTGGGGATCGGGTGCGCCGGGGGATTCGCGCTCTATCTTCCCTACTTCTTCGGCGAGATGTCGCACGCCTGGACGAACACGTTTGCGATGTTCACGGCTGCGGGCTCAGGCCGAGCTTGGCAACCCCTCCGGGCGTTGACGGCGCCGCTCAGTTTTCTCGTTAACTACTGGAAACCGCGCTCGTTTTACACTCCGGCCGAATACGAGAAGATGTGCCGCTCCTGCCTTGGCGGGGTCGAGTGGTTCAAGGCTTCGAATATCCTAGCAACGATCGTAGCCTTCCTTCTGATGGCCCGGGTGTTCCTGCTAGGGCGAACGGCCTTGTGGGGATTCTGGTCGTCGCCGCGCGAGGCATTCCAGCGCTCGCCCGGCACCATCTTCCTTTGCGTTCTGTGCGCAATTCCCCTCTTGTTTGAACTTTTCACCGTCCCTACGATTTATCCTCGATATACCTTGATCATAATGGCGCCGCTGTTCTCGCTTTGCGGGGCGGCAGCGGTCGCCTGGCTTGCCGACCGGCGTTTCCGCAGCGCCTTCGCCGCAATGGCCGGAGCGATGGTCCTGCTCAATGCCTGGTTTATGCTAGCAACCTATCGTTTCCAGGGGCAGCACATCCAGCAGGCTCCGCGCTTTCTGGCAAGCTTCCGGCATCTTGAGGAGGTGCATCAATCGCTTCGCGCCTTCACCGGCGAGGGAAACGTGATCGAAGTCGACGATCGCAACTATCTCGCGCCGTCCGGGGTTGAAAACGACAAGTGGTTTTGGGATACGAAATTCATTCGGCGCTATGTGACGGTGAGGGAACGCGAGCACGCACCGCGCAGCGCCCAAAGCGAAAAAGCGACCGTCGTCTTCGAATTAAGCGCGATTAATGGAACCGAAACCGCTCCGGCCGACGCGGCCTATTTCGGAAACGGCATTTGCTTGATCCCTTCGAGGGCCGGGAACAAGGTTCGACCGCCTACGCGCGCTGAAAGCGATTGATTTGTCCGGGCTCCGGTTTGAATCGGCGAAGCGTTTCCCATTCTTGTCGGCGCCACGCCTCGTCCTTTCCGGGATGCACTACCAGAATGCTGTTGGCGTCGTCAGCTAGCTTGACGAACCGCGGAAAATACGTTGGAAACTTGGGCGATTTCGCAAAATCATAAATTCCGTAGAATCCTGAATTGGTGGGAATGTCCGCGGCCGCGAGCAGATTCTTCATGGCAGTACCGAAGTGGCCGATGAGCTTGGCCTTGCCCCACGGCAGGCCGACGGAGATCAACTGGCCGGTTCGCGAACTGGTGTTGCGGACGTAAGGTCTCTCCGCGGCGGGCAGCGTGGCAATGAACTCCAGTAATCCGCTCCGGATGCCGGGCAGCTGATGAACGTGCAGGTGGCCATCGATGTAATCGGGCAGCCGGCCAAACTTTTCAGCGAATAGTCCAAACTGGAGCGAGATTTCGCGGGCGATGTCCGCGCTCGACGCGCCAGGCAGGAGAACACGATTCAGAAGGAACCGCAGGTTTCGCGAAGCCGGGGCCAGGGTCGCTTCCCGTTTCAGCCCTTCATCAGTCAGGCACAAGTGAAGTCCGAGATCGATATTTGCCTCATATCGGCGCAACGAATGGCAAAGAGCGGCGTCGCAGCGCTCAAAGGCCACCATACACGATACCGCCCCGAGCCGACCCAAGCCGCAGAGTTCATCGATCGCCTCATCCACCTCAGAACGGAGGCCGAAGTCATCCGCGCAAATAATCACAGAGTTTGAGTACCGAGAGCAATTCTTGCATTGTCATCAGCGAGGGATGGCGTCAGGGTATTGGCCTCGCGTCGGCTTGGAACGTAATCAGGCACAAGGGTCTTCATGGCATTTTCCTGCCTGTTTGTCATCAATGGTCTTGGGCTGGGGAATAGCACCCGTTGCCATGCTGTGATTGAACACTTGGTGGCGGCCGGTTGCGATATCCACGTCTTAACTTCGGGTAACGGGCTCGAGTACTTTGCGGGTCGTCCGGAAATTACGTCGCTTGGATCCATGCCGTCTTTTTTTTATGGCGCGACGGACTGTGGGATAAGCGGTTGGTCGACCCTGCGGACGATGCCCCGTTTAATGCAAATCGCCCGGGAAAAGCGGGCGCAAATCGGCGAGTGGGTAGACCGGTTGAATCCTGATATAGCAGTCGTCGATTCGGAATACACCCTTTCACCCCTTCGCCGCCGGAAAATTCCGATCGTCGCTATCAATAATTCGGAGGTGGTCGTTACCGAGTACCTCAAACGGTGGGCGAACACGCGGGGCACGCGCAGCCATTTTTGGGTCATCGAGTTCTGTGATTTCCTTTTCCATCGGCGATTCTGTGATCTCGTCCTCAGTCCGTTCCCGCTCGAAACTCCAACGCGGGCGCGGAATTTCCAGCGCGTGGGCTTGATCGTGCGACGCGCAGTGGAACGAGTCGCGGAGGAGGGGGCGCGTCCGGCACCGCGATTGCCGCAGCAGGTCCGCACCGTTGTCTGCATGCTCAGCGGCTCGATTCACGCCTCGCAGATCGATTTTGGCGACGGGCGTTTTCCTTTCGCCGTGGAGGTAGTGGGTCGCGTGGGAGAATCGCGTAGGAATGTCACGTTCCATGGTCGGAGGATGGACAACTTGGCGCTGCTGGAACGCGCGGATGTGCTCGTGATTAACGGCGGTTACTCCGCGCTGTCCGAGGCGCTGGCTTTTGGGAAACCCACCTTCGTGCTGCCGGTACCGGGGCATGCCGAACAATTTGTGAATGGCAGCCTTGCCTGCGATCTCGGCCTCGGCTTTGCGGCCACCGAGCGCGATGTGTTTCCGAGATTGCTGGAAATGCACCGGCGAAACAGCTGGACCGGGCTGGGGGTGCGGCACCGCGATCTCTGCTTTAGAGGCGCGGGACAAGCTGCCGGGGCCATCCTTGCGATGGCAAATACGCGACGCCGAGAGAAACGGGTGAGCGCCCGCCCGCCCTGTGAAGTCACTCTCCTTTAGTCGCCGCCCTCCCACCGCTCGTCCAGAGCCGACTCGCGACCTATCCAAGCCGCGCGCCGATTCGCTTCCAATCAAGAATGGTGCCGGTCAACCCACCGGGCGGTTTCAAGGCGTAGTCCGGCCCGCTGAAACCCCATTTTTTCATAGAGGCCGGCTGCGCCCTCTTCCGCGGCGGGATCCAACGTCAGCAGCGTGCGCCCGCGCGCGATGGCGAATTGCTCCGCCACCACCATCAACGCCCGGGCGACGCCGCGGCCGCGGTGGCTGAGGCGCGTCATCATCTTGGCGATCTCAGAGCGGTGCGGTTGGTTTGGCGGACAATCGAGGAGGAGGTTCACCGTTCCGATCTGCGCGCCGTTCTCGGAGGCACCCAGAACGACCCGTTCGCCGCGATCCGCCGACGCCAGGGAAGATTCCCAGAACGCCGTCGCCGTCTCCCGGGCGATCGGATGCATGAAACTGACCGAGCCGCCGTTCGCCACCGTTTCGACGAGGAGTTCCGCCAGCGCTGAAATGATGGAAGGCTCGCTCATCACCGCGATGATTTCTAAATTTGAAGGATTGGTCATGACCGGAGAACGTAACGCGCGACTAAACCCCGTTCCTTTGGATCGGGTCATTTCATGGTCCATCGATCGTTCGCTTTGAGGTAGTGCCGATAGACGTAGCCCCATGGAATGATGATCGGCATCAGAATCACGCCGAATGCAATCGCCGTGAAATCCTCGGCAAAGGTTGGGGGGACTTGGCCAGAAGACCACTGCGGCAAGCCGTAACCGACAAACCAAATCGATTTCCAAGCAAACTCGAACAGCAGCACGGGCAGCATTTGCAGTGGATGGCGCACGCCGAAGATCGCGAGTAGCCAGACGCCGCCCAGTAAGCTTGGGATCACACCGCGCGCCATTGGTTCATGGCGCAAAAGGGCGGGCAGGATCGTGAATCCCAGGCCCACCACGATCAACAAGTACGCGGCGCGAAGAAGATAGATCCGCAGCAGCGAGACTTCGCCGGCAGCGGGACTCGAGCTTGGCCTTGAAACAGAAGCAGCAGTCGAAGACATCATCATCCTTCAATCCAAGGTGGCAGCGCGATTCGGCGCCTCATCGGCGTCCGCGCCAGAGCCGAGTTGAAATTCGAGCAGGTCGCCCGGTTGGCAGGAGAGCACGCCGCAGATTGCCTCAAGCGTCGAAAATCGAATCGCCCGCGCTTTGCCGGTCTTGAGGATCGACAGGTTCGCGAGCGTGATGTCGACGCGCTGGGCGAGCTCGGTCAGAGTCATCCGTCGCTGGTGGAGCAGGTCGTCGAGTTTGACGAGGATGGCCATCAGACCATGCCCTCCAGATCTTCGCGCATCCGCGTGCCTTCGGCGAAGACGCGCGCAAGGACGAACGTGAGCAGGACGGCCAACCATCCCGTGGTGGAAAAGCCGGCGTCGAGGTGAAGCGGGTGGGCCATGGTCGAAATAGCCTTGCCGATGCCGCCGATGACGAGGCTGAGGAGCTGGAGGGCGAGCAGCGCCCAGGCGATGGTTTGCAGAAAGTGGGCGTTGGTCGCGACGAACGGATCCCCGCGGCGTACCGTTTCGATGATCGCAAGCAGCCGCCCGAGGACGATGGCATTGAGCGGGATGGCGACCAGGCCAAGCGCGGCGATCGCGCGCAACCCCATAATCAATTGCGGGGTAGCAGAGGACGGGGTGACGCCCAGTGCGGTAAACGTCCATTGCGCGGCCACGATGGTTGCGATCAGGAGGGTAACGATGGCAGCGCCGCCCATCCAGTTGACGATGATCAGGACGCGCAGAATCACCCGGGTCGCGGGCAAAGCGGCATAATTTCTTTGCGTGAGTTCCTTAAGATCGTTCATATTGGTAAACAATACATTTCTTATTGTTTATCAGCAAGTCTTAATTTTTTGAGACCGGCGGACAACTTCACTTCAGTCCGAACATTCGCTCGCAAGTCCCTCCTCGCTGGAATCTTGCGTGGTGCATTTAGCGGATGCTCTGGCGTGACTAATTGGCCGGTCCGACCTTGAACGCGTCCCTACCG
>JBBRDU010000127.1:0-7151 GCA_038203615.1 Chthoniobacterales bacterium | reverse complement strand
GGAATCGTCCGGAGTGCTGGAAAACAGGGCGGGGGCGCCAACCCAGCGCGTGACGACGGAAACCTTTGGCCGGTGGGTGGGAGATGTTCTGGAGTTGGAACAGGATCTCGTTTTTAGCGGGGGCAAGCGGCAACACCGGTCCTGGCGGATTCGCCGGCTGGATGCGCATCGCTACGAGGCCACGGCAAACGACGTCATCGGCACGATCCGTGGCGAAAGTTACGGAAACGTTTTCCATTGGACGTTCACCCTCGCGCTCTCCCCGGGGAACTTCCTCGGGAACGTGCGCATGAGTCAATGGATGTATCTGGAATCCGATGGGCGCACCATGGTCAACCACAGCACCATCCGGAAAGCAGGGATCGTGGTGGCCCAAGTAACCGAGCAATTTCACAAGGTTGGCGGATCCGTCGGTTCCGCCCGGTCAGGCGGCGGTCCTACGCCTTGAGTCGTTAGGTATTCTGGCTGGTTTGGGCAGAGGGAAGGGCAAGCGCCTCGAGTTTCTCTACGATTGTTTTTTTGGGTGCGCCCCCCACGATTTGATCGCGCACTTCGCCGCCCCGGAAAAAGAGGAGCGTCGGGACAGCGCGGACCTGAAAGCGCTGCATCAGGGCGGGGTCGTCGTCGATATTGATTTTGGCAATGCGAAACCGGTCCCCGTTTTCCCGCGCGATTTCTTCAAGAAGAGGCGCGATCATTTTGCATGGTCCGCACCAGGGTGCCCAGAAATCGACCAGCACGGGAATGGGCGATTGCAGGACGGCCTTCTCGAAGCTGGCTTCATTAATGTTGATAGGTTCGTTCATGGCTCATTATTTCCGGTTGATGTCATTCTGCTCCGCGGCGGGCTTTCATGGATGGAAGCTCACCCGGCGTGATCATGCAAAAAAGCTTTTCGGTTCCGCGCAAAAACATGAGGGGGGACGGCACCCCGATTTCGGATGCCACCAGTCGTTTGTGCAGATCATCCACACTCGCGACCGGCTGTCCTTTAAAGCCTACAATCGTGTCGCCCTCTTTTAATCCGGCGAGGGCGGCGGGGCCGCCGCGCTCCACTTCCATCACGAGGACGCTGCGGTTCGCCGACAGTTTGTGAAAACGGACGACGCGAGGGTGCAACGGCACATTGTGCCCGGCCAGACCGATGGAGCTGCGGCGGATGCGGCCATCCTTGATCAGCCAACCGGCCACGAACTGCGCGGTGTTGCTGGCAATGGCAAAACAGATTCCCTGAGCCGGGAGGATGACGGCGGTGTTTACGCCGATGACTTCGCCCGCACTGTTGAGGAGCGGTCCGCCGGAGTTGCCTGGATTCAAGGCCGCGTCGGTCTGAATGATTTCGTCCATAAGCCGGCCCGAGGCGGAGCGCATTGAGCGGCCGAGCGCGCTCACGATCCCGGCTGTGACGGTTTGCTGAAATCCATAAGGCGAACCGACCGCGATGGCGATTTGTCCCACCGCGATGGCGGACGAATCAGCCAGCCGCGCGTGTTGAATGTCCGGCGCATCGATGCGGATAACGGCAAGATCTGTCTCGGGATCAGTCCCGTTGAGTTGCGCGGGATAAACCCGCGCATCATGCAAGGTCACTTCAATCTCGCGCGCGCCCTGGACGACGTGATCATTCGTCAGGATAAATCCATCCCGCGCCAGAATAAATCCGGAACCGCCGCCTTGTCCACGTTCGCCGCTGAGGACGCGAATATTGACGACGCTCGGCGTGACGCGCCGAACCACGGCCGCGATGGTCTTGGAATACTGATCGAGCAAATGGGGATCGTCTTGCAGCGGATCAGCCACCTGATGGGGCGACGGATGCCCTTCGCTCAAGGCGCGCACGAACCGGGGCCGCCGGCGTTTGGGATGATCAATCAATGTGTTCATGGCGACGTGAGAGGCGCGTTTACCAGGGAATCGGCTCGCCCATATGGAGGTAGGCGCCGTTAGGCCCGTCCTCGCCAATGGTGGCAAGGGCCACGCTCGTCTTCGCGCCATCCGGGATTTCCATGGTGGCCCCTTCGCCGCCGAGGTCCGTTTTGACCCAGCCAGGATGCCCGGCGTTCACCTTGATTTTGGAATCCTTTAACTCGTAGGCGAGCTGCACCGTGTAGGCGTTCACCGCCGCTTTCGAAACATTGTAGGCCGGGACTTTGAAGTCGTAGACCGGCGAGCCGGGTGTGGCGTGGTAGGTAGTTGATCCGAGGATGCTTGAAACATTGACGATCCGGCCGGCGCCGCTTTGGCGCAGCAAAGGCAGAAAGGCCTGGGTGGTTGCAATCAGACCGAAAAGATTCGTTTGAAACGTGGCTTGCCAAGTGTCGAGTGACTGCTCGCTCACTTTCTTGTCATAATCATCGATGAGCACGCCGGCGTTATTGACCAGGATATCGAGCCGGCCGAAGTCTCGTTGCACCTGAGCGACAGCCTTTTGAATGCTGTCTGTATTGTTGACGTCGATTTCGATGGCGTGGACATCGAGTTTCTGGGCGGCCAATGCGCGGGCCGCCGCTTCTCCCCGGGCCCGATCCCGGGCGCCGAGCAGAACGGTGATATTTTGTTCAGCGAGTTGGCGGGCGGTCTCCAAACCGATGCCTTTATTGGCGCCGGTGACGAGGGCGATTTTTTTCTGGCTCATGGTATGATGCGTATCGTTATTTTGTTAGTAGCATTTAGGCGTCAAAAAAATCATTTCTTTTGCACATCCGACAGGACCTGGGCGAGGGTGATATTCGCGAGGCCTGCTTCCATGGACTTCTGCGTTTTGGCCAGGACCCGTTCGAGGGCGGACTTGATATGGCAGCTGACGCGGCACGGCTTCATTTCGGCGTAACCGTGGATGGCGAAAGCCTTGGGGGCGTCTATCGCCCGGTAAACTTCGAGGAGAGAGATGTCCCGCGGGCGGCGCGCCAGCCAGCAGGCGCCATTTTTTCCCTTGGCCGTTTCGACGAGCCCCGCATGGGATAGCTTGGCCAGGACGCGCCGGACGAAGCTCGGGCTTGTATTGACGCTGGCAGCCAGATGCGTGGAGGTCATCTCTCGCTCTCGGCCATAGCCCAGTCCAGCCAGGATATGGACGGCGATAGAGAACTGGGTGCTGACTGCCATATCTGTTACTTTAAAAGTCACAGACAAAAGTGCAAATGTTTTTTTGGATTGGCCGGCGCCGTCGGCCTCTTGGCCAGGCGCGCATCTCCCCCACGAGCATTTCGTTGGATCGGTTCGCCTCAGGACTCGCCCCACCCCTTTGCGGCAGTTTCATCCGCGGGCTGGCCGCGTCCTTAGCTTACTCGCGAGATGCGGACGATGGGGCGATAGGTGATGCGGACCAATAAGTCGCCGCGCCCGCCCCGCGGTTTGGGCAGGCCCTCGTTTGGGACCCGCAAAACTTGGCCGCGGGAAACGCGGGCCGGTATAACGATCCGAATCATTCGTCCGGTTGGCCCGGGCATCAGCTCGTTCCCGCCTTTGGTGGCGCGTTCGGCGCTGACGCGCAGGTCGCACCTCAAATCTGATCCGCGAGCTTTAAAACGATAGCCTGGCAAAACCTTGAGCCGCACCTGGACGGAGCCGCCTTCAAAGGTCCCGCGGCGCGCCAGCCGGAAGCGACTTCCGGGCGCGGTCTCCGGAGGAATTTCGAGCTGATAGCTTTCCGTTCCATCCGGGTTGCCCGGATCCTTGACCTGAACGTTGAGCGACGCGCCGCGAAAGAACGCTTCGATTGGGAGATAAGCATCCTGCGCGGCGTTCCGAGAAGCGCGACCGCCGCGCGTCTTCGATTCCCGGTCGCGTTCAGCCAGATCGCGGTCGTAGAGGCGACGGCGGCGCGGGTCACTCAGGATTTCGTGCGCGGCATTCAGCTCCTGCATGCGCGCGACCGCTTCGGCCGAATCGGGATGGCGGTCGGGGTGATGCTCGGCCGCAAGCAAGCGATAGGCGGCGCGAATTTGCGCAAGAGTGCAGCGACGGTTCAGGCCAAGGGTGGCGTAATGATCGGGTTGCATTTTGGAAAGGTCTCACCTTATTCGATTCTGGACGGGCCTGGCGAGGATGACTCATTCCAAATCGCTGGCAGGGACGCCGCGCGGCGTCCCTGCCTTGTCATTCCAGGCGCAGCCCGCGCAATTTGTCTGATCGAGCGCGATCTGGCGTGCTAGGGTGAACGATGGCTGCTGCTCCCGCCCTTTTATCGGCTAACGAATTGCGCGTGACCTATGGCCATCAGGAATTGCTGAGCGGCGCAACGTTGGCCGTGGCCGCGGGCGAAAAGGTCGGATTGGTCGGGCGCAACGGCTCCGGCAAGACGACCCTGCTGAAGATCGTGAGCGGGGAGCAGGCACCGGACAGCGGCGAAGTGGTCCGCCGTCGCGGCCTGCGCGTGGGCTACCTGCCGCAGGAATTTGAACTAAACAATGACGCGACGGTTCAAGAAAATATCGTGGCAGGGGCGGCGGATTTAATGGAGTGGTTGCGCCGCTACGAGGCGGGCGATGGGAGCGATTCCGAACTGGCTGAGTTGCAGCACGAGATTGAACTGGCGGATGGATGGAACCTCGATTCTCGCTTGAAGGCGATTGTCACGGCCCTGTTTGCGCCGCCGCTCGAGGCGATGGTCGGGCCGCTCTCTGGAGGAGAGAAACGGCGTGTGGCGCTGTGTCGCGCGCTGGTCGGACAGCCCGACCTTTTGCTGCTGGACGAGCCGACCAACCATCTTGATTCCGAATCGATTCTTTGGCTGGAGAAATTTCTCGGGAATTTTCCGGGCGCGGTCATCTTCGTCACCCACGACCGCTACTTTCTCGACGTGATCGCGACGCGCATTATTGAACTGGCCGAGGGACGATGCTTTTCCCATCCGGGCAACTACAAGGCTTACCTGGAAGCGAAGGCGATTCGGCAGCAGATCGCCGAGCAATCGGAGCGGCGGCGCCAGCGCTTCATTCGCGCCGAACTGGAGTATGTCCGAGCCGGGGTGCGGGCGCAGCGCTCCAAATCGCGGCACCGGCTCGACACGTTTTACGAAGTGGCCGGCCTGGAAGCGCCGCCGGAAGAGCGCGAGATGGATTTGCTCATCCCGCGTGCGCCGGAGATGGGGAACACTGGCATCGAGTTAGTGAATGCCGGCGCCCGCGTCGGTGAGGGGGAGACGATTCGCTGGTTATTTCGCCATCTCACATTGTCGCTGCGGCCTGGTCAATGCACCGGGGTGGTGGGCCGCAACGGCGTGGGCAAAACGACCCTGCTGCGCATTTGCCTGGGGGAGCGGTCGCCCGATGAAGGAACAGCCAAGATAGGCAAGAAGGTGGTTTTCAATTACATCGATCAATCGCGCATGCAGCTCGACGGCACCGGCACGGTCATGGAGGAAGTGGAAGACACGGACGGGACGGTATATTTTGGCGGTCAGGCCTTAAGTGTGCGCAGTTATCTTCGCCGCTTTCTCTTTGCCGACAGTCGCGCGAACGAACGGGTGGATCTTCTTTCCGGCGGTGAGCGGGCGCGCCTCATGCTGGCCAAAGTGCTGAAGCGCGGCGGCAATATTTTGGTGCTCGACGAACCGACTAACGATCTGGACCTGGCCAGCTTGCGCATCCTGGAGGAAGCGCTGGTCGATTTTGAGGGCAGCGTGCTGGTGGTCAGTCACGACCGCTTTTTTCTCGATCGGATTTGCGATCAAATCGTGGCATTTGAAGAGGAGGGGATTTTTGTGACGCCGGGAAATTTTTCCTACTACCTGGAAAACAAGCAGGCGCGCGACGAGCGGGCGCGCCGGCTCTTGCAGGCGATGGGGCCTTCTGATTCAGGGAAGCCGGGGGCTGCGCGGAAACCGGATGCCGGATTGAAGCGCAAACTCACCTTTAAGGAGCGGCACGAACTGGACGGCATGGAGGCCACCTTGCACGCGGCGGAAGAGGGCGTGCAAAAGATCGAGGCACAACTGAACGATCCTGATTTTTATGTCGCGCATGCGGCGGAAGCGCCCCAGCTGGTGGCGCAACTGGACGAGGCGAAAGCCAAGGTGGCGCGGCTCTACGCCCGGTGGGAAGAACTGGAGCAGGGGCCGGAATCCTAGCCTTTAGATATCGCGCCGCATCGTTACGGCCTGATCGCTTTCCTGCACGACTTTGAACCCGAATCGTTCGTAAAGGCGCACGGCAGGGTTGTGTGCGGGCACGGCCAGCGTAAGGGCGGACTGCTCCGGATTGGCCTTGACCCATTGCGTGAGGAGCGCGGCTCCGATGCCGCGACGTCGAAGACCCGGTTTGACGGCAAAGGCGAGTTCCGGGATGGGCGCGTTTCCTTCCGCGGTTGGTGCAACCAGCGGTCCGCGCAGCCAGACGGCGCCCAGTGGTTTGCCCTCTTTCGCGTCATGCGCGGCGAACCCCGCGTCGCCGGCGCGGCCCCAACCTTCCACGTAGCGGGCAAGCTCTGGCCGGCGGACGATTTCAGGCGCCGCCGCGCTTTCTTCCGGCCCGCTTTGCGCGCCCTGATAGACCATGTCCCAGAGCAATGGCTCATCGGTCGGTGTGAGGGGGCGAATTACGTAATCCATAGCCGTCGAAGGTCGCGGGTAGTCTCTCGATCTTTGCCTATTCTACATAGAGCGGGAGAGTTGGCCGATTTTTGTATAACCGGCCTCCGCCATCTTGCAAAGATCTTACGTCGGGCACGTTGGCGTTGTCCCTCCGGAACGATGCTGGCGCGGGCGGCCAAATGGTTGCAAGGTCAAGGCATGGACGACCAAAGACGAATCCTCCTGCTGAGCAGTTCAACGATTTTCGGCGGCGGATATTTCAACTATGCGGAAGCCGAGATCCGCGATTTCCTGGCTGACGCCGCGGAAATTTTGTTTGTCCCGTTCGCCTTGTCCGATCGGGACGCCTACGCAGCGCGAACGCGGGAGCGATTTGCGCGAATGGGTTGTGGCGTGGAATCGCTCCACGCTGCTTCCGATCCGGCGGCCGCGGTGCGGCAGGCCGAAGCCATTTTGATCGGGGGCGGGAACACATTCCGACTGCTCAAGGCCTTGTATGATTTGAATCTGCTTGGCGCGATCCGCGAGCGCGTGAATGCGGGCGGGCGCTACCTGGGCTCCAGCGCCGGCTCCAACGTAGCCGGTCCCACCATCAGGACGACGAACGATATGCCGATCG
>JBBRDU010000126.1:0-7261 GCA_038203615.1 Chthoniobacterales bacterium | reverse complement strand
CCGACGATCCGATTGCCGTGCGCGAGAACCAGGCAGCTTGGATCCGTCTCTTCGAAAGCACTCGTCACAAGATCCGCGAGCGAAAGGCGGAAACGCTTGTACGTCTCTGCCCAATCCGTATCGAGCGTAAAGCTGTGTTCGATCACCAGCTGCACCGCGTCGAGGTCGCGCTTGGCGGCGGGTCGGATCACACAATTCACCGGCGATTTACCCGGGGTCTGATCGCCGAGCGTATCGGCGCTCCAGGAAAACCGGGACCAGTGAAAAATCTTCATGCGACCGCCATTGTGGTTGCGCGACTCGGCGGAGGCAACCACTTAGCGGTGAATTCCCTGCGGAATCCAGGTAGCCTGTGAAGATCGGGGCTCTTAAGCCACACCCATCGTCTTCAGATTGTCCTTGAAGGCATGGTAAAATTCCCGCTGCCGCGTGACGCCGCGGCGCAACACCGGCTTGAGGTTGGCCAGATCGCCAACGTTAAAAACCAGATCCACACTGAAAATGAAGGCGCTCATCTCGTCGTTGGTCATCACGGTGTTGCCGATCAGAATGATGAATTGATTGCGTCGCTGGCTCGTTGGGAGCTGGATGACCTCGGCGAGCACCGGATTCTGCGAGACGGGCAGGCCGCCAAAATTCTCGTCGATGAACACGACGTCGTATGGGTGCGTGCGAATCTTGAGCGAAACATCCTCGGCAAACAGCCCTGTATGCACCTTGTAATCCATGCTCGTCAGGTGCTGGACAATTTTTTGCTGTGGGTCCGCCTGCTCCACGCAAACCAACGCGGTGAGGTCGCCGGGTTCAAAGATATCGTACCGCGATTCAAGTTCACTCATGACGGAAGGGGTTGGGAGTTAACCTAGCGCCGGGTCGCGGCGATGGAGTCGATCTTCAGGCCGGAGGCTTGTTCGAGCTCGCTGCCACGCGCCTTCTTGAGCAGGTCGATGGCCCGGGTGACGACACCCTTCTTCGTGGAATAAAGATGCGCCGTGTCTTCCGTGATGAGTTCGGCCTTGTAGGCGTTCATCAGGGCGTGATCGAAGGTCGACCAGCCAAACGTCTCGCTGGCTTCGATGATGTCGTAGAAGGTGCGGCCTTCCTCTTCGCCGAGCATGATGGCTTCCTTGGTGCGAAGATTGTGCCCGAGAATTTCCAGGATGAGCTGCCGGCCCCCGTCACTCCGCGGCACCAGGCGCTGGCTGACAACGTAACGCATGGTGTCGGCCAGCCGCTGACGGATCTGCTTCGCCTCATCGAGTTCAAACATGCCAAGAATACGGCCGATGGACTGACCGGCGTCGATCGTGTGCAGGGTGCTGAGCACGAGATGGCCCGTTTCCGCCGCGGTCAAGGCGATGTCGACCGTGGCCCGATCGCGCATTTCTCCGATCAGGATGACTTTCGGCGCCTGACGCAACGCGGCGCGGAGGCCCATCGGATAGATGTCAAAATCTATGCCCATCTCTCGCTGGTTGATCGTGGAGTATTGGTGCGGATGATGGAATTCGATGGGGTCTTCCAAAGTGACGACGTGCACGGCCTGAGTGCGGTTGATTTCGTTAATGATGGCCGCGAGCGTCGTCGTCTTACCGCTTCCGGTGGCGCCGGTGACCAGGACGAGGCCGGTTTTTTCCTTGCAGATGTTCCGGAAGATGGCCGGCAACTCGAGGTCTTCGAGCGTCGGGATGATTGAGTTCAGTTTCCGCATCACGATTGCGGTGTTGCCTTGCTGACGGAAAATGTTGACGCGAAAGCGCGCCTCGTTGCCGAGCTGGTAGCTGCAATCACAGGAGCCGCTCTTCAGATATTCCTGAATGAGGCGGCGATTCGAGCCGATCATCGTCAGGGCGACGCTTTCCGTCTGATACGGCGTGAGCGCGTGGATGGGTGGATCGACTGAAATGGGCCGGAGTTGACCAAAGGCCTCGACCTGCAGGGGCCGGCCAACCGAAAAATTCAGATCCGAGATGCCATCGTAGCTCTGCAGCATCGCGGACAAAATTGCGTCTAGTTCGATCTTTCTCATGGGCGGTCAGGTGCGTCGATCCGGTCTGTCATTCCTCAAAATCATCCGGCGGCGTCTGGAGAAACGGCCGGAACTTCTTCTTGTCATTGCATTTCTCGTAGGCTTCCTCGGGCGAGATGCGGGCCGCGCGCAAATGTTCCATGATGGCGTCGTCCAGGGGTAGATTGCCCTTTTTCTTGCCCACCTGAATCATGCCCGGAATTTGGTGCGTCTTGCCTTCGCGAACCAGATTCGCAATGGCGGTGTCAAAGACCAGGATTTCCAGCGCAGCGACGCGGCCCGGTCGGTCGACCCGCCGGAAAAGATTCTGCGAAACGACACCTTTGAGCGATTCCGCGAGCGTCGCGCGAATCTGGTTCTGCTGACTGGTCGGGAACACGTCGATGACGCGATCGACCGTCTTCGCCGCGCTCGAGGTGTGCAGCGTCCCGAACACCAAGTGGCCCGTGGCCGCGGCCGTCAGCGCCAGTTCGATCGTTTCCAAATCTCGCATTTCGCCGACGAGAATGATGTCGGGGTCCTCGCGCAGCGCGCCGCGTAGAGCCGAGGCGAATGAACGCGTGTGGACGCCGACCTCGCGGTGGTTGACGAGGCTTTGCTGGCTCTTGTGCACGAATTCGATCGGGTCCTCGACCGTGATAATATGGTCCTGACGATGCAGATTCGAGTAATCGATCATCGCCGCCAGCGTCGTTGACTTGCCCGACCCGGTGGGACCGGTGACCAGGACGAGTCCCTTCTTTAGCAGCGGAAAGCGCTTGAGCACCGGAGGCAGGTCGAGTTCGTCCAGCGTGAGAACCTTGCTGGGGATTAAGCGAAGCGCAGCGCCGATGCCGTATTTCTGGTTATAGAAATTGGCCCGATAACGCGCGACGCCGGGAATTTCGTAGCCGAAGTCCACGTCACCCGTTTCTTCGAAGACTTTCGTCTTCATTTCCGGGGCGATCTCGTAAACCATCGCCTTGAGATCGTCGTTGCGCAGCGGCGGGTAGTCCACCCGCACGAGGTCACCGTTGATGCGGAGCATCGGCGGATTACCCGTCGAAAGGTGCAAATCCGAGGCCTTTTGCTCGGCCATCAATTTGAAAAACGCGTCGATCCTAGCCATTTGGAAAATCCGAGGAGTGGAAAGTCTATCCGGGAGCTAATTCAGTGCCATGCGAGATTGAACCCCGACTCGGCATCCGTCGAGCCCTCAGATTAGCCGCCACATCGGTGGTTGGGCTGAGAACCCGACCATGAGGCCAGGGGCATTTTTGAAGGGCATGCCCGGGTCTCCCTCTTCGGCGAGTCCGACCGTACCCACCCCATGGGGTGATGGAAGCGGGGGGCGCCCCCCCATTCCAGTGCATGCCGTAGCAGCAGCGGCGCAAGCCCTTTGGCCCATCTACCTGATACCTCCCTCGTTATCCCGAAGTTGCCGGACTTATCCGACTGGCTGGACGCGCAGGTCGCGTAGGGTGCGCAGGGATCTGGCTTCGAGTTGGCGCAGGGGTCGTGCGCCGGTCTTTCGCGCGGGCGAAAAGCGGTGTCGTTGGGAGAGAAAGACTTGCTCGATGAACGAGCGGGAGCCGAGCGCCACCCCATCGGAGAAGTAGCGCACCTTGCAGCGCAGCATCTGGGACCAGCTCAGGCGCCCTTTGGCTTTGAGCACGCTCGCAATCTGCGCTGGACTGAAGCCTTTGCGCAGAACGCGCTGCGTTTCCTCGTCGACGCCATCCTCCTCCCCGGCGACGAAGAGCAGGCTGCGGTACAGGCTGAGGAGTTGCCGCGCTTGGGGGACCCTTTGGTCGGATTGGGCTTCGACGACCACCCGCAGGCCCTCCTGCGCGGCCTTACCTCCGGCGAGAGCTTCCGCGTAGCTGCACCAGCGGTAGTCCTTGGGGTCATCCACGATGCCGGCGCGCACGGGGTTCAGGTCGATGTAGGCAGCCATGGCCCACAGGGCCTCGTTCGCAGCCTCCACGAGCACGCTCTTGAAGCGTTCCTCCCAGAGGGTGCCCTTGCGCTGATGAACCCGGTTGAACCACTGGCTGAAGCGTTGTTTGACCAGCTTCATGAAGGCGCTCACATCCCACATCCGCGCGAGAAAGCTCTGTTTGTAAGCTTCGGCGGCCTCGCTGGCGCCGGTGTCATGAAACAAGAGCAACTGGGCGCGCACGGAGGCCAGTTGCATGGGGCTGTAGATGGCTTTGAGTCGCTGGAGTAGGTCTTCGTCGGAGAGGTCTACGCTTCCGGGCCGTTGTGGGACCTCGAGGAGCACGTGGAAGTGGTTGCTCATCACGCAATAGGTGACGACGCGCACTTGGCAGAACGCCTCGTACATGCGAAGAAGCTCGACGAATTTCTCACGTTCGAGATCGCCGAAAACAAATTCGCGATTCACCACCCTCGAGAGACAATGGTAGTAGGCCACCGGCAGCTCCGGTGAAGCCTTGAGCCGGGGCATCCTCACTCACCTATCAGAGCAAAGCTTACCCACCCCGTCAATCCAATTCGTACAAAGGACCTGTCCCTTTGTATTGTCCCTTTGTATTGTCCCTTTGTATTTCTTTGTATTATTCCTTTGTATGATTCGGCGTGATCACACGGTTGGCGGGAGGCCGGCAATCAGCGACATGCCGACGGGTTGCGGGCGGAAACCGAGGCGGGCGTAGAGACGTGGGTTGTTGGCCTGGAGATAGATGTGCTGGCCCGGGACGGCGGCAAGCAGGCAGGAGACGATCTTCCCACCGATCCCCAAGCGGCGGTATTTGCTGCGCACCCAGACATCGACCAGATACGCGTTCCCAACGCCATCCGAGAGCAACCGGCCCGTACCAATCAACTTTCCGCGCGCACAAGCGAGGCAAATGTGCCGGCTGTTGATGAAGGATTCTCGCAATTCGTCAGCGGTTCGCCCGTTGTCGAATCGGTCCAACGTGAGCGCACGCTTCAACGCCGCCCAATCGACGTCGTCGGGATTTTCCAGGAAGACGATTTTCGGCGCCTTCATTCGGTTGGTCTTACTTCGCGGGGACGAGCGGCGGAACCGCGGGAGCGGCCGATGCCGCCGCTGGCTTGGCTTTCAAGTCATTCAGCTTCGCCGTGATCTTCTCGTTGCCGGGATCCAGTTGGCGCGCCTTCTGCCAGTACGCGATCGCCTGCTGCTCGTTCTTCAATTTGAAATATGTGTCGGCTAGGTGGTCATAAACGGTGACGTCGGCCGGCTCGGTATTTTCCACCGCACGAAGCAATTCGATCAAGGCCTTGTCATATTTTCCCGTCCGATAGTAATACCAGCCCAGACTGTCCAGATACGCGCCGTTGTTCGGGGCGAGCGACAGGGCCCGCTGAATCAGCTGGCCGGCTTCCTCGAGATTTTCGTTCCGGTCCGCCCACATGTAGCCGAGGTAGTTCGAGGCCTGCGCGATGACTTCGGGCCGATCTTCGATTTTCAGGCATTTGCGGAACAGATCCGCCGCTTTCTCGAATTGACCCGCTTGCTCCGCCGTCGCGCCCCAATCGAAATAAAATAATCCATTCAACAGCGACTCTTGCGATTGCTCGGCCTCGAGGCGCGTCTGATCGAACACCGCCAGTGCCTCGGTGTTTCGCTTCGCCATCGAGAGCGTGCGCGCGAGCAGATACGAGAATCCGGGCAAATCAGGAAAGCGACGACGCGCGTCCGCGAGCACGTCGATGGCCTTGTCCGGTTTCTTCAGCTGAACCGCAAAAATTTCGGCCATGCGCTCATACGCCGCCGGCTGGTTCGGATTGAGCAGAAGGGCTTGCTCGTAATTCACGATGGCCCGATCGAACTGCTTCTCATCCTCGTAAATCTTGCCCAGCATCTCGTACGCGTAGGTCTGCGCTGGATTCTGCTTGATCATGGCCTCCAGCACCTCGATCGCCTTGAGGCGCTGCTCGCTCTGAAGGTAGCTGTAAGCCAGTTTTTCCCGGACCGAATTCTGGCTCGGACTGAGTTCAAGCACCTTGAGGTAAAGCGGAATCGCCTCGGGAATCTGCCCGGAGAGAACGTAATAATTTGCCGCCTGATTTAACGCCTCGACATCGTCGCCCGCCAGTTCGACAGCCTTGGCGAAGAGCGGATTGACCTTCTTCGTCCCCTCGGGCGAAATCTTCTTCGCGTCCTCCCGCACAAACGCCTGATAATAAATCTCGCCGATGCGCAGCCAGAATCTGGGATCACGACTTGTGCTCTTGATGGCGCGTTCCAGCACCGCGTTCGCCTTGGCGGGCTGGTTCAGCGACTGCCACGACTCGGCCAGATACGAGTAGGCGAGATAATTGGTGGGATCCAGGTCGAGCGCCTGCGCCGCGTACTTCTGCGCGATGTCCGGTTTGCGCAAGCTCTTCAAATAAATGTAGGCAAGCGCGAGCATCGGCTGCGGCTCCTGCGGCGCGGCTTTGACGAGGCTCTTCAGCAGCTCCACCGCTTCGTTCGTGTCGCCCCGTCGCACGTGCTCGCTGGAGACCTTCAGTCCCAGCGTCACGTTGGTCGGATCGGAGGCGAGCGACTTGAGATAAAACGTGAGGGCGCGGTCCGGCTCACCGGCCTCCTCGGCCATCGTGCCCTGCATGAAGAGCGCGTACGCCTGGGCCTTGCGTTCGTTGCCGGGACTCAGCAACAGATCTTTCGCGGGCGGGCGATAGCGGTCATCGAAGACCACGGCGCGTTCGCTGCGATCGCCCCGGTCCGATCGCATCGGCACAGCCGTCGGGACGGCGGCGGGCGGCTTGGCGGGCTTGTCCGACGCGGCGGAGAGACGAGGGCAGCTGGCCGTGGCGGTCAGCACGCAAACCGTGACAATCGCGCAGCGGACTGGAAACATTTTCCCTGCTCCCCTCGCTCCGAACATGCAGCAGCCTAGGCCCTACGATTTGTAGCGCAAACGCTTCTTGTGGCGGTTTTCTTTCATCCGCTTGCGGCGTTTGTGTTTTGAGATTTTCGCTTTGCGTCTCTTCTTGAGGGAACCCATAAATAGCTTTAGTCGGCAGCAGGCAGTGTCCGGCGAATCAATAAACCACCTTGTTCAGGGGGTATTCGATGATGCCTTCAGCTCCAAGGAGCTTGAGCGTCGGGATGATTTCGCGGGCGATTCGTTCGTCGATGACCGTCTCGATGGCCACCCAGCCCGGAGTGGCAAGGGGAGAGACGGTCGGTTGGCGGAGGGATGGTAGGGCGGAGAGAAGGCTTTGCAACCCCTTTTCCTCCAGATTCATCTTCAA
>JBBRDU010000125.1:0-7314 GCA_038203615.1 Chthoniobacterales bacterium | reverse complement strand
TTCGTCAGAGTTAAATGCGCGATTCAACTGCGCGCAGGCACAGAGGAGCTGTCCGCGCGGTGCTGGAAACGACGAAAGCGGGAAATGATCGGTCCAGTTGCCGGGACGGAATTGGTAGCGCCAAGGGCGCGGCAATCATTGCCAGCGTGAGCAACGCCCAAGGGTCGCTGGATGCGAAAAAATTCGTCAGAGTTAAATGCGCGATTCAACTGCGCGCAGGCACAGAGGAGCTGTCCGCGCGGTGCTGGAAACGACGAAAGCGGGAAATGGTCGGTCCAGTTGCCGGGAAGGAACTGGGAGCGCCAAGGGCGCGGCAATCACTGCCAGCCTGGGGCAACGCCCCAGGTCGCTGGATGCGAAACAAATCGTCAGCGCTGAAAGCGCGATTCAAACTGCGTTGCGCTTTTGATATTATTCCACGATGCCTCAATCCCTCAGCAAGGTTATCCTTCACATTATTTTCAGCACCAAGGATCGCGAACCCTGGCTGGACCACGATGT
Source organism: Chthoniobacterales bacterium (assembly GCA_038203615.1). GTDB lineage: Bacteria > Verrucomicrobiota > Verrucomicrobiia > Chthoniobacterales > UBA10450 > JBBRDU01. Next base: position 6,813 of record JBBRDU010000125.1, on the reverse strand, counting down.
CCGCCCGCGCATGCACGCCTACGTTGCGACGATCTGCCGTGATCTAAACGCAGAGGCATTACTCGTCGGAGGTGTCGCTGATCATCTCCATGTTGTCACCACTTTGCCCCGAACTCTTTCACAAGCTGACATGGTCGAAGCGGTAAAGAAAACCTCCTCGAAATGGATCAAGGGGTTGGACTCAAAATATCGGGGTTTTTACTGGCAACGTGGTTACGGTTCATTCTCGGTGAGTCCCAGTCAGCTTGATGCCGTTCTCCAATATGTGACTAACCAGGAAGAGCATCATCGCACCTATGGGTTCCAAGAAGAGTATCGGGAGTTTTTGGCGAAGTACAGCGTAGAGTTCGACGAACGTTTCGTGTGGGATTGATTTGTGCCATGGTTGAATGGCGCTTTCAGCGCTCATGTATGTCCCGACCGAGACCCTGGGGCGTTGCCCCGGGCTGGAAATGAAACGGCACCGTTAGCGCAAAGGCGAGACCCGAACCCTGAGGCATTGCCGCACGGTAAAATGAAACGGCACCGTTGGCCCTGACACATGTGTATGTCCGGTCGCATCCGTTAAGCGCCAAGGGCGCGACAATCATCGCCAGCCTGGGGCAACGCCCCAGGGTCTGGATCCGAACAAATTCATCAGCGCTGAAAGCGCGATTCACCTGCGATTGTCGGAGACGTAAACACGTGCTCTTGTGTTTCCACCCATGAGCGCCAAGAAAAAAGTCTTTGCCACCTCCCGTATCGGCGAACCGGCGGAGAACCGTTTGCGTGAACAGGGCTACGAGCTTGAAGTCTTCCAAGGTCCCGAGGCGCCGCCGAAGAAGTTAATTATCGAAAAAGTGAAGAGCGGGATCGATGCGCTGATCACGACTCTCCGTGATCCGATCGACGCGGAGATCTTCGAAGCGGGAACAGGCTCGCTCAAGGTCGTGGCGCAGATCGCGGTCGGTTTTGATAACATCAACCGGGCCGACGCCAGCAAATCCAAAATTCCCTTCACGAACACCGCCGAGGTGCTCACGGAAGCGACCGCCGAATTTGCGTTCTTCATGATGGGAATGCTGGCGCGCAAAATGTATCAGAGTGAGGGCCTGGTCCGAGACCAGAAGTGGCCCTCGTGGCATCCATTCCTGCCATTTCTGGGCGATGAGGTCACGGGCAAAACCGTCGCGGTCATCGGCACCGGCCGGATCGGCCTGGCGATGATCAAGAAGTGCTCGGGTTTCGACATGAACATGCTGTGTTACGACCCGGCGTACCATAATGATAAGTATATCGCTTCCATCCAGGAACTGATGGACCTGCGCCACGCCAGGGGAATCCAGAAAGAGAAGACCCGGATCAAGTATGTGGAGTTCGAAGAGGCACTGAAAAGCGCCGATTACGTGAGCGTTCACGTGCCTCTGTTGCGCGAGGGCGAAGCCGATAAGCCGACCTATCACCTGATCAACGAGAACACGCTCAAGCTGATGAAGCCGACGGCATACCTGGTTAACAGCTCGCGCGGCCCCGTGGTGGATGAAAAGGCCCTTGCTCAAGCGTTGAAGAATAAAATCATTGCCGGTGCCGCGCTCGACGTCTTTGAGAAAGAGCCGTTACCAGCGGATTCCCCCTTACTCGACCCGGAAATCGCCGACCGGACCCGGCTCTTTCATCATTTCGCCAGCGGTGGGCAGATCACACGCCTCTCGGTCGATCCCGACAAAGGCATGGCCGGGCGCACCGCCCAGGCAGTGATCGATGTGCTGGAAGGGAACTACGGCGGGGATCCGGCCCGGATGCCGTATGTGGTGAACAAGGAAGCGTTCGAAGGAAAGTAGGAAGTGGAAGGAAAGAACGCGCCGATGGCGTCTACTTCAGATGGTTGTCGAACCAGGCGACGGTTTGGTCGAGCCGACCAGCCTGGTTCTCGGGCTTGACGAACATGTGGCCCTCCCCGGGATAAATGATGAGCTGGGTGGGGACGTCGAGCGTCCGCAGGGCGTGCCAAAATTCGTAGGACTGCGGGACGGGACACTCCGCATCGCGCTCGCCGACGATCACCAGCGTGGGAGTCTTCACTTTTTTGATGAAGCGAATGGGTGAGCTTTTTTCATAGACAGCCGGATCATCGTAAACGGACGCGCCGAAGAACGGGATCATCCATTGATCGATCAGGTTCTGGCCGTAGTAGCTCTGCCAATTGGCAATGCCGGCCCCGGCGACGGCGCCGCGGAAACGGTTGGTTTGGGTGACCGTCCACATGGTCATGAAGCCGCCGTAACTCCAACCCATGACGCCAAGGCGGGCGGGATCGATCGGGTATTTTTTCAGAGCGGCGTCCACTCCGGCCATGATGTCGCGCAGATCCCCGCCGCCAAAATCCTTCACATTCGCGCGAGTGAAATCTTCCCCCTGGCCATAACTGCCCCGAGGGTTGGGCAGCAGGACGTAGTACCCCCGCGCTGAAAGCGCCGCGATGATGGCCCGCGACATTCCAAACGACGCCGGCCATTCCGGTTCCGTGGCGCTGGAAGGTCCGCCGTGAATCAGAACCACCATTGGGTATTTCTTGCCGGTCTCGACGCGGGCGGGCGGCAGGAGCCATCCCTGAATCCCAAACTTGTCGCTGGTCCACTCCAGGCTCTCACTCTTGCCCCAGGTCGGGGACAAAGCGGAATTGTTCTTCGTCAGCTGCTGCCATGCGCCGATCGGTCCGGCCCAGATCTCAGGCGGGGTTTCGTAGGTGCTTCGCGTTACCGCCGAAACTCTTCCATCCTGCGAGACAGTGAAGTTTGGGAAATTTCCAAAGCCGTGGATACCTTCACCCCCTTTCCAGAGGGTGCGCATTGAGTTATCGGCAAGGGTTAACTCCGAGATCGCGCTGCCACCGCCGATTACTTCGGTGGCGAGAATGCGGTCCGGCCTTTGCCAGAACAGCGAACTGACCGAGCTCTTGCGACCTCGGGTTCGGTTCACGACATCGCGGCCGTCGGATGACATCGTAAATAGATCGCCGCCGTAGTTCCCTTCGTCGCTCATCAAACCTTCGATGAAGGCAATGGATTTTCCGTCGGGCGACCAGCGCGGGACTGCCACTTGGAGAGCAGGCTTGCGAAGGGATGTTGCGGTGCCCTTCTCGGTGTCGATCAGATGAACTTGTGCGATCCACCAATTGTTGTCTCCGGGTCCCGGAGCTGCCGTGGTAACGAAAGTCTTATCGTCCGGCGACCAATCGTAATCATAGATATGAAGATCAGGTGGTGAAACCTGGCGCACCTGGCCGGTGGCTACGTCGAGAACCGCGATCCGTTGATTGTGAATTGCGGTGTCGACCACGCCAGTCGTGGCCGGAGCGGCCACCAGGGGTCCGCCGCCCGCGGCGCCCTCGATATACAAAAACGCGATTTGTTTTCCGCTGTGCGACCAACGAGGCCGGGCAGCGAATCCAGTCAGGTTTGTCAGCTTTCTGGGACCGGAGCCGTCGGCCCGGACAAGCCAAAGTTGTTGCTGGTCCTTTTCGCCCGCGGTGGAAAACAGCGCGAGCGTTTTCGAATCAGGCGACCACGCCGGGTCGGTCTCCTTTTTCTCGCCGCTGCTCTCGAAATTAATCAGGACCGGCGAATCGCTCTCCGACGTTCCCCGAATGTAAGTCTGTTTGGTGGTGGTGGCCGCTGTTGATTGAACCCAGGCGAGACGAGCGCCATCCGGGGACAAAGCAACATCGCCATAAAGCACGGTCTTACCCAGCTGTTCAGTGAGTTGCATGTTCTGAGCAGCAAGCAGCACCGGGAAAAGACAGGCGAGAAAAAAATGCTTCATGCCGTCATCCTGACAAGGCTTCGAGGGACCGGCAAGTCAGAGGCTGTGGCCCTGGGGCAGCGGCCCGGTGGTTTTGCGCGCCTATGGCGGACCCGAGGTGGCGAAGCTGGCGTCGCCGAAGGAGGATGTGCTGGAAGAACTGGCGCGACTTATCGACGCGAAGAAAAGGACGCCGGTGATATCGGAGACGCGGTCTCTGGCGGATTTTGGCAAAGCACTCGATCAAATCGCGACGCGTCACACGCGTGGCAAAATCTCCTCGAACTCGCCCCGCTCGCGGTTTTTCCGGACACGGTCCCACGGAAAGCATTTGCCATTCATGGCAACGTAAACGCCGGGGGGTAGCACTTGCACGAATGAGAGTGCGCTGCCGAGATTGAAGAGCCCGTCGGAGCTGCCAAAGGCGTAGGGGATCATCGCCCCGGTGAGCACTACAGTCTTACCCGAGACGACACGCGCCACCGCGGCCGCGGTTTCGGTCATGGTGTCGGTCCCGTGAGTGATGACGATTCGATCCTCCTCCGCTTGAAGACAATTTTCCACGATGAGCGCGCGATCCGCGTCACTCATTTCGAGGCTATCGATCATCATCACGGTGCGGATGGCCACTTCGACTCCCGATCGTCCCAGTCTGAGCATCTCGGCGACGTGAGTGTCCTTAAAGAAAAGCTGCCCGGAGCGCTCGTTGTATTCCTTATCGAAGGTGCCGCCGGTGACGAGGATTCTGATTGCCATGATGACGGTGAGCTAACGGACGGGAAACTAGCCTTCGGGCAGGGGGGCCGCAATCGAAGTCCGGCAGTATCGCTATTTTCCAAATCCTCGAGCGCTTTTCGATAAACAACCGGGCTGGCCTTTTACGCTTCCGGCACGTTCCGCAAGGCGATCTCCCAATTGTTCGGAGAAGCGCTTGTCGGCGAAGGGCGAGCGTTGCAGAATCGCGCTTATGACTGCGAGGTTGTTTTCCAAATCGACCCTCTTCCTGCTTGGCTCGGGCTTGGTTGTGCCATTGCTCCTGGTCGGCGTGCCGGCGGCAATGGCGTACCGAGCCGAGAGCAAAGTAAAAAGCTCATTCAGTTGGGTGACGCATACGCTCGAGGTTGAAACCTCCATCGAGAGTCTGGTGAACAGCATGGTGAGCGCCGAGACCGGCCAGCGGGGATTTCTCCTGACGAGGCGTGTGGTTTATCTCGAGCCATACGATGCCGGCGTGTCTCAAGTGGAGCGTCAGATGCATGATTTACGGAAGCTCACCGCGGATAATGATTATCAGCAACAACGCCTTCGCGACCTGGACCCTCTGATCACGGAAAGGCTGGGGATTCTCGCTGACACGATCGCGAGCGAACGGAAAAGCGACCACGAGGGAGCGCTCGCGCTCGTCAATAGTGATCGGGGGAAATATGTGATGGATAAGATTCGCGGCGTCCTGCGATTGATGGGCGCTGAGGAAGAGCGGTTGCTCCGGGTTCGGCAACAGGAACTGGGGAAGCAGGCGACTCACAGCAAGAGAGTTCTGTGGTTGCTGGTTGCGGTCAGCGCCGTCCTGGCGGCGGGTTGGCTTTGGCTGCTTTACCGCCTGTCTCGGGTAGAGCCGATGATCGAGATGTGCGCTTACTCGCGCACGGTCGAGTACAACGGGGAATGGTTGTCGTTTGAAGCATACCTGCAGCGCCGGTTCGGGATCGAGACCAGCCACGGACTTTCCCCCGCCGAATTTGAAAAACTGCGAATGAGCAAGGCGGCGTAATCAGCGACGCCGCGCCCGGTCAATTTATTTATCGGCGACGCGCGCGAGGCGGCGGTCGGGAATAAGCCAGATGAACGCAACGAGGGCGTAAACAATGCCTGCCAGCCAGGGACCAACGAAGGAGAGGGCGATGCCAGTGGCGTAGAGGACCGGCGAGAGTCTGCCTTTCCAATCCCGGCCTAACGAGACGGCCAGGCGAGAGTCGGGGCCCTCTTCGGAGATGATGAGGTTTTGCAAAATGTAATAGGCGAGAGCAGCCATGAGGAGGACGGCCCCGTAGATCGCGGAAGGAAGAGCGGCAAAATGGTTCTCGCCCATCCAGCCGGTGACGAAGGGGAAAAGTGAAAGCCAAAACAACAGATGGAGATTCGACCACATGATAGCTCCGTTGACGCGGGTGGCCGTTTTGAGCAGGTGATGATGGTTGTTCCAATAGATGCCGAGATAAACAAAGCTCAGAATGTAGCTAAGGAAAATCGGCCACAGGGGCTTCAAAGCGGCGAGATCGGACCCGTGCGGCACCTTCAATTCCAGCACCATGATAGTAATGATGATGGCAAGGACGCCGTCGCTGAACGCTTCGAGCCGGTTCTTTTCCATGCGCCGATCCTAGCTGTGGGCCGGCGTGCTGTCGCGGCCTCATCTTCCTGATCAGTTAACCCTTCGCGAGGTCGCGCTTTCGACGCTAGCTTCCCCGGACGCCAGGGATATGAGGGTCCGCTATTTTGAATCAGATCTTTGGCTTCCGCGGTCGCGGGAGGAGATCTTCGCGTTCTTTTCCGATCCCCGGAACCTCGACGCCATCACTCCGCCACGGCTCCGCTTTCGCATCCTGACGCCGGGCTCGATCGAAATGAAGACCGGTGCGCTGATCGATTACAAGCTGCGCATCCGCGGCTTCCCGGTTCGCTGGCGGACCAGGATCGCCGCGTGGGAACCTCCCGTTCGTTTTGTTGACGAACAGGTCCGCGGTCCCTATCGGCTTTGGGTGCACGAGCACGGGTTCGAGTCTCGGGACGGCGGAACCCTGGTGCGCGATCGCATCCGTTATGCCGTGCCGTTCGATATCCTCGTGCACGAGCTGCTTGTCCGCCCGGATGTGGCGCAAATCTTCGCCTATCGGACGGAATGGTTGCGGCGCCGGTTCGGGCCAGTAATCGTTCAGGCTGGCGCCCCGGAAGAGTAAGCGGTTGCGGGAGGCGATCCGGCCGCTACAGGAAGAGTCGATGAAACCGGTGCGAGTGGTGGTGAGCGACAAAATG
>JBBRDU010000124.1:0-7389 GCA_038203615.1 Chthoniobacterales bacterium | reverse complement strand
GAGCGGCAAATTGGTCCAGGCCTTTGCCTACGGTGCGAAAGTGATCGCGATCGGAGGTAACTTCGACGACGCCCTTCTGATCGTGCGCAAATTGGGTGCGCGCGAGGACTTCGCGATCGTCAACTCGATCAACCCCGATCGCATTGCCGGCCAGATGACCGCGGCGTTCGAAATTGTCGACGAACTCGGGGAGGCGCCCGATTTCCATCTCCTTCCACTCGGCAACGCGGGAAACCTGACCGCGTACTGGGCCGGTTACCGCCAATATCAACAGGCCGGAAAAACAACGATGCTTCCCGCGATGATCGGGTTTCAAGCGGCCGGCGCCGCGCCCATCTTCCATGGACGCGTCGTTGAGAATCCGGAAACGGTGGCCTCGGCCATTCGCATTGGAAATCCGGCGAGTTGGAAAGCCGCCAGCCAGGCAGTCGAGGATTCGAAGGGCGCGGTCGATATCGTCACCGACGATGAGATTCTAGCCGCCCAGAAGTGGTTGGCCATTAGAGAAGGAATTTTCGTCGAGCCGGCCAGTGCGGCGCCCATCGCCGGCCTGATGAAATGTTGCGACGCTGCTCGCGTCCCGGCGTATCCGTTCGCGCAAATTCCCGAGGGCAGCCGAATCGTGTGTACGGTAACGGGTCATGGCTTGAAGGATCCGGAAATCGCGGCTGCGCCTTCCGATGGTTTGAAAGCGGTCCTGGCCAGCGAAGAGGCGGTCCTGCGCGCCATCGGTTTTTAGCTGAGTTGACAGCTGCCCCACATAAGCGAAACCATCCGCCGTGATTCTTCGCTTCCATCCCGGGCCGGCCGCGCCATGCGCCTGATCGTCCAGAAGTACGGCGGCACCTCGGTCGGTTCACCCGAGCGCATCCGGAATGTCGCGCGCAAAATCCTCGAGACTCAGCAGCAGGACTGCCGGGTCGTTGCCGTCATCTCCGCAATGGCCGGAGTGACCGACAGCCTGATCAAGCTCGCGCGCGAAACAGCGCCCCAGCCGGAGGAGCGCGAGCTGGACGTGTTGCTGGCCACCGGTGAGCAGGCCGCGATCGCGCTCACCGCGATGGCGATCAATTCGCTCGGCGGAAAGGCGATTTCTCTCACGGGCGCGGAAGCCGGCATCCTGACCGATCGCGCTCACACGCGAGCGAAGATTGCCAATATTACGCCACGGCAGATCCACGCTTTGCTCGCGGAGGATTATATTGTGATCGTCGCCGGCTTCCAGGGACAGAATGCGGAGGGAGCAACGACCACGCTCGGGCGCGGCGGCTCCGATTTGACGGCCATCGCTCTTGCTGGCGCTTTGAACGCCGATGCCTGCCAGATTTTCACCGACGTTGACGGCGTCTTCACCTGTGACCCGCGAATTGTCTCGGAGGCGCACAAACTGGACGAAGTTTCTTACGATGAGTTGCTCGAAATGGCCGGAGCGGGATCAAAGGTGATGCAATCGCGCGCGGTTGAGTTCGCCAAAAAATTCGGGGTGGAGTTCGAGGTGCGTTCCAGTTTGAAAGACGCCCCAGGCACGCTGGCGAAGGAAGAAACCGCAAACATGGAGGATGTGGTCATCCGCGGCATCAGCCTGGAACGAAACCAGGCCAAGGTCACCGTCGACGACGTCCGCGATGAACCCGGGATTGCGAGCCGGATTTTTTCGACGATCGCGCGCGGAAACATCAGCGTGGACATGATAGTGCAGAGCGTTTCCGCGGACGGAACCACCGATGTCTCTTTCACAATGCACGAAAACGATCTGCCCGCGGCGACCGAACTCCTGGGGCCGCTGGTGAAGGAAGTTCAGGCTGCCGGCCTGATCACGAAAGCCGGTGGGGCCAAGCTGAGTGTGGTCGGGATCGGAATGCGATCGCATTCCGGTGTGGCCGCGCGGCTTTTTGATTGTCTGGGCCGGGGCGGCATTAACATTCAGCTTATTTCGACATCTGAGATCAAGATCGCCGTTGTCATCGACGGTGCCGACGTCGACCGGGCGGCGCAGCTGACTCATGAGGAATTCGGCCTCGCCAAGTTCGTTCCGCCTTCGTCGCGATAAATCTTTACGCCGCCGCGGCCGGCGCTTGGGATGCATCCTTTTAAGGGATCCCGGGAAGTAGGACAAAGGTCAATTCGGTCCGCATCTACCGGTTTAAGGCCGCGCTATCCAAAACTGCTCCATTCTCAACATGCTGATAACATCGGACAATATATGTCATATGAAGTAGAGGGGTGTTGCCTCTGTTTGAGTATGGAAATTAAGTCCCTCGCAGATTTTGACTTGGCGGTATCTAAATGGTCGCCCACTATCGCCGCAGCGTTTCCCTTTCTACAGCAACATGGCGGCAATCCGAGAGCGCGAATGGATCAAATATTTGCCGGACGGATTCGTCATTTTTTTCTATCTGAAAACCCATATCGGCGAGATTCTTTCGTTCTCGGCCGCTCTCCTCAAAGACGATCAATGCATCACTCGCTACGACAATGCCCATGGGTTTGCCCATCGGGACGCGCGGGGCCGAAAATCTGCTGAAACGATAAAAAAAGAGATTTTTTCAGACTTGACGACCAAACAGGTGTTAGAATATGCGAACCAAGACCTCACGGAAAACTACAAAAAGCACTATGAATACTACCAAAGTCACTGACCCAGGTTCAGATGCCTATATGGAGAGTCATGGCTACCGAACCCCCACGGCAGAAGAAAAAGCGAAATACGGCGGATTTGTAATGGCGGCCTCTACTGTTGAGGTGCTATTCGCAACAGGTGTAACGGGGTCCGCTGCTCCTCACGGTCATTCACCGCAAGAGCAACAGCGTACTCCCCAAAACGAGGTAGTACTAACTGCGGTATGGCAAGCACGACCTGCACAGTGGCGTACGGTGCCTGTTCTGGTACCTGCACTTGCACGCTAGCGTCTAGGTTCGGCATTATTTGAACGCCTTCAGCGTCTATGAAGGCGAGGCGCAGGGCTTTGTTACCCTGCTCGATTTTTTCGAATGTCATTCGGATGACGACTGCGCACGGCGGGGCGGCAACGGGCTCCGCGGGGGCAAAAATCTGATCGAAGATGCCGAGGATATTGATTTTGCCGCCGCTGATCGTCGCGGCGTCACAGAGAGAGAGAATTTGGACTTCCATAGAAACAGTGTCTATTTTATCCAGATTGAGGTCCCGATGACAACGCCAGAAAGCGACGAAAGCCAAGAAGCACTCCGCAACGTCGAACGGATTACCGAATCCGAGCCGGTCAACGGCGAAGAATTGCTCGGCTCCGACGATCTCAAGCGCCAGTTACGTGAGGCCAAGGCACGCGAGGCACAGCGTTCAGCCAAGCCAGCGGGACAATAGCCCGTCCAGCAGCCCAGAGAAGTTCTTCTCGCGCTTTTTAGCCTTCGTCACGTTCTTCTCTGTGAGCGTGACCAGATACGGCTTTTTGCCCTCTGGTGGTCGGCCAGCGCCCTCTCGTTTCCCGCCTATTTGGGGTTTCTTCATGCCTGAAAAGATATATACTAATTATGTTGACGCAAGCTGATTCTATATATATTTTTTCAGATATGAATAAGCGACTGTCCAAAGAGAAACAGGCTTTAGTTTTGTCGGCGCTCTGTGAAGGAGCCGCAATCGAGGCCGTTGCCCACATGTTCAAGACGGGGACGAATACCATTACCCGCGTCATTCGCGAGACTGGCGAGGCGTTCGCGGATTACATGGACAAAGAACTGCGCGACGTGTCCTGCTCGCGAATCGAGATGGATGAGCAGTGGCAATATGTCGGCTGCCACGCGGGCCGCATGGCGCAGAAGGAGAAGGGACGCGGCGATTTCTGGCTTTGGGCGTGCATTGACGCCGACACGAAGCTTGTGCTCTCGCATCTGGTCGGCAAGCGCAGTTGGTTGACGGGTTTGAATTTGTTCGCGACGTGCGCGAGCGCGTTAAAGGGCCGGTCCAGATCGCGACCGATCAACTTCCGGCCTACGAAGGCCACATCCGAACGCACTTCGGATACGAGGGATATTCTTACGGAACCGAAACAAAGGTGTTCGGCGAGCCGATACTGCCAGACGGCACGCTGGCGCGCTTGGGACGCAATGAAGGCGTTCGCAAGATGCTGACAGTGGAGCGGAAGGCAGTCGCAGGCTCGCCGGACTTAGGCAGCCTCACCACGAGCCATGTCGAGCGCGTCTTTCTGACCGTTCGGCAAGAATTGAAGCGTTTCCAGCGTAAGGGACTCGGCTACAGCAAAGACCTTGAGACGCACAAGGCAGCCGTCGCGCTGTTCCTGGGCGTCTATAACTTCGTTCGGAAGCACACAACGCTTGGAACCACGCCAGCCGTCGCGGCAGGCGTAGAGCTTGAACGGTGGACTTTAGAACGCGTTGTGGACATGACCGCCGACTACATGCGGCGGAAAGAGGATGCCGAGTTTGAAAAGGCATTCGCCGAAGCGGGCATATGAAAACCATAACCAATCAGAGGCAACACCCCTCTACTGGTGTTGCCTCTGTTGGTGTTGGTAGGCTTTGAGTATGGTTTTTAGAAGCTAAGCCCTATTTCTCGCCAAACTGCTCTTGTGGTGGATGGGGCTCGATTTTCAGATCCGCGAAAGCGGCCTCAAAAACGGCATCCTCTTTCCGCCGCATTCGCAAAGCCACGGAATCAGGCCCCTGCGCCCTGGACTACGGGCAACGCCGCCAGAGCCTTAAAACCTCAGCGAGGTGGCATACCGGATGCTCGAAATGACCTAATGAAAATGCAATCATCCGGCCGCAAGGCCTTTACCTTAGTTGAAATCATGATCGTCGTCGCGATCATCGCGCTGCTGGCGGCGATTGCCGTCCCCGGCTTCCTCCGCTCCCGGAAACGCTCCCAGGCCGCCCGGATTTTGGAAGACCTTCGCCTGATTGATTCAGCGGTCGATCAATACGCCATTGAAACATCGAAAAAAGGTGGCGACCCAGTGTCCGTCTCCGATTGGACCAATTATCTCAAAAAGGACAGCAATCTGTTCGTAACGGGCAGAGATATTTTCGGCAACGACTACGGCGCTCAAACGGTAGACCTGCTCCCCGCTGTCCCGGCCCAGGCCAAAATCGATCTCGCGCCAGTCGCGGACAACAACTTCTGGTCGCCTTACAACTAAGAAACTTTTCTTAGCTGACCGGAAAGTGCGCAGGCCTGCGCTTCCCCGCATCTGCCGTTTGACGTTTTGCGGATCCGGCCGGATCCGGAAAAATGCCGGACTCGCGATGACTAGCTAAGGCGCGCGAGGTCGCGAGCCGGTGCGCCTCCAAACCCATTGGGGCTGGGTTTGGTTCGATCCGCTTTTTCCTTCAAAAGTGGTTCGGTATGGTTTTCATAAGTGGACCTGCCTTCTGTGGCGAATTGTCTTGTCGGCCGTTCACCCGGGACGAAAATTGGCGCATGAAGCCGCTATTAATTGTCTCGTTTCTTCTCGCGTCCCTAGCTCCCGGTTTTGCCGCCCAAGCACCGCCGGCTAATCGGAAGCTCGGTGATTTGAATGTTATCCCGATGCAGGTCCTGCAAAGATCGATCAGCCCCAGGTTCTACCGAAGTCTGCTCGTTTCACCGGTCGAGGGATGGGTCGTGGTTCGGGCCAGCTTGTCCGGCACTCGGCTTTCGGGAGCGCGGGTCATCCATTCCGAGCTTCAGGGCCAGTATGATCCCCTCGCCCTCCAACTGGCGAAGGAAGCGTCGATCGCCGGAAATTACGCGATCGATCGACCGAACGTGCCGGCATCCGTCCTGTTGCACGTTTTGGTTTATAAGATTGCGGACGGGACGATGGTCCTTTCGTTCGCCCATCTGGATCATCCCGGTGGCAATCAAATGCAATATTACGGGTGCTCGCGCCTGCTCACCCTCAAATCCAACAAATGGAGTGAGATCGCCGGCCCTGAAAGTCTCCAGGGAAAAGGCTGGGCCGTGCGTCAGGGGATAAAGAATAGTTTGCTGGACAGTCTAAAACTGGAAGGACGGCTGGCGGCTGAGTCCACAAATTATGACCGCAATGCCGGGGGTAATGATAGTCGGTACGGAGGTCATTAATTACTAAACTCGCAGCTCAAGGCGGAGGATTGCGGTTCGATCTTTAAGAGAACCCAATGCCTCCGCTGAAAGCTTTCTTACCGTCAGTCGGGGAGGGCTAAGGCGATTTTTTCGGAGAGACGGGCTGGCGCTTGCGCAACAAAGCGCCAGGCGCGGAGTTTTTTACGTTTCCGGTATTCGAATGTTGACGAGCGCCCGTCGCTTGAGACATTGCGGGCACTTCGAAAACGCATACCCATGACTAAAACGACTTTTCTCCGTTTCCTGCTCGGCGCCCTGGTTTTGGCGACGCCATTTGTTGCCACGAACGCGCACGCCGCGGTCGGCGACATCCTCGAAACTAACGCAGGTAACCTCCTCCGGATCAAGGCCGGGGGCGGAACACCGACCACATTCGCAACCGGTTTTACGAATCCAAAAGGCCTGGTTTTCGACGGCCACGGGCACCTTTATGTGGCGGACGCCGGCAAGAACTCCATCATCGTCTTCACCATTCCTGACGGAGCGGGAACCACCTACGTCTCGGGATTGAGTTCGCCGATTGGCGTGACTCTCGATATCGCGGGAAATCTGTATGTATCCGATTCCGGCAGTGGCAACATTTTCAAATTCGCCGTAGCGGATAGGACGCAAACTACTTTCGCCTCGGGCGCAGGCACGCCCGCGGGCCTCGTGTTCGACACCAGCGGCAACCTTTTCGTGTCCGATTTCTCGGGCGGCAAGATCTATAAATACACACCTGGCGGTGTGCAAAGTACGTTTGCGAGCGGTCTAAATCATCCGGCGGGTTTGGCTTTTGACAGTACGGGCGCTCTTTTCGAAGCCGACTCCGAGTCGGGGACCATTTTCAAATTCGCGCCGGATGGAACCAAGACCAGTGTGGCCACAGATGCAGGCCGTCCTTACGGTATCGCCTTCGAAACGACGGGAAACTTCATCGTGTCAGACAATGCCAACGGGGCGACCCTCCGATACTCCCCGGCCGGGGTGAAGGCGGTTGTCTTCCAGAGCAATTTCAACACGCCGCAATTTGTGGCGATCGAGCCCGCCCAGCATCAACTGCTCAACGTCAGTACGCGCGGCCTGGTCCAGAGTGGACAGAACGTCTTGATTGCCGGCTTCGTCATCGGCGGAACCGCGCCCACCGGCACGCCGATCGTGGTCCGCGCGCTTGGACCCTCGCTAGCGGCCTTTGGCATCACCAACCCATTGCCCGACCCGGTGCTGGAATTGCGGGACGCATCCGGAACGTTGATTGCCTCGAACAACAATTGGAGAGATACCCAGGAGCAGGCCATCACGAATACGACTCTTGCCCCGACGAACGA
>JBBRDU010000123.1:0-7673 GCA_038203615.1 Chthoniobacterales bacterium | reverse complement strand
CGTGCCGCTGCCGACGGAGAATCTTGGATTCCAAAATTCGGTGCGGCTGCTTACCCCGATCGCCCGTGAAACGCGTGTGAAAAATGTGTACCACACGCTGAGCACGACGGCGAGTGCGGCGGCGCTCCATTTCTCATTACCCATCAGCGCGACCAGCGGGGTCCGAATCCTACCGCCGCAACCGGATGCTCGTCCGACGCCACCGCCACGCATCCCTCCAAGAGTGCGCCCGGTACCCGGGCCTGAAACCTACAACCAGATCACCGCACCGGTCGCGGCTGGAACGACGGTCCGCTCGCAAGCGGTCGTGGACGCTGTCCAGGTCATCGCCAACAAATCCGAGACCATTTCGCTCGATGAAATCGACGTGCTGGCCGCACGGGCACGCGCAAGATAGGCCGCCTCCGCGTATTTCCGCGCACTATTTCCACTCGCCATGCAGAGCCCCGAAATTGGCGGGACTGGGTTTTGTAAACCGGATTGCTTTGCCGGCGGCGAATGGTGCCGCCCATGAAAATCCGGAAGGTCGATGCCAGGTATGAAACTCTACCAAGGCGTCAGCCCCGAGTGCACGGGCACGATCGATGACTGCCTGCTTCAATGCGTCGTCGCCGCCATACCATTTTTTCCCGAGCTCAATGCTTTCGAGGATTTCGTATCCGATCGCAGCCGGCACGGCTTCCTCAGAGACAAGCAGTCTTTTCTTAGTGCCCGGAGTAACTTTGTCTGCAGCGCTGCATACGCTAGCGATAACAAGCGCCGAAATGGCGATGAGAATTAATTTCATGGCAGTGGTTGGTGGTCGTGCTCGAGTGTTTTCACTCCCGTCGGCGAATAAGGCCATTGATAGCGTTCTCTATGCCCGGTTAGGGACGAATTCGCAAGAGCCGCACAATCCTCCTGCCTCTCCATAACTGGCGCTTTGCCTCCCCATACCTCATAACGCGTAACCCATAAGTGGCGCCTCGCGCCTCCCCATACCTCATAACGCGTAACTCATCACTGGCGCATCGCGCCTCTTCGCCTTTAAGCTTGACGGTACATATGAGATAGGCATCACTATATGCATGAGAACAACGCTCAACATCGACGACTCGCTGCTCGCGCAGGCGGGCGCGTACACCGGCGAAACCGAAAAAACGGCTCTGGTCCGCATGGGTCTGGAGGCACTCATCCAGCGTGAAGCGGCCCGGCGTCTTGCGGCCCTTGGCGGGACCATGCCCGCCTTCACCATTCCCGCCCGCCGGCGCCCGGAAATTGCCCGACGGAAATGATCCTCGCGGATACGTCGGTCTGGGTGCAGCACTTCCGGCGCGGCCTGCCGTCTTTCGCAACTGCGTTGGAGCGCGGACAGATCTCCATTCACTCGGTCGTCCTCGGTGAACTGGCGAGCGGGAATTTGGCCAAACGCAAACCGACTCTGAGCGCCTTGCGCCGTCTGCCGCGCACCCCAGCCGGAACCACCGAAGAGTGTCTTGATTTCATCGAGATCCACCGGCTCCACGGCCACGGCATCGGATGGAACGACGTGCAGTTGCTCGTCTCCGCCCGGCTGGTGGGCATCCCACTCTGGTCGTTCGACACCCGACTCGCAGGCGCCGCCAGGAAACTCGGGGTGGCTTATCCCGCACCTTGATTTCCGACCTCCTTCCTCCGTGGCTCTGTGGTGTGTCCAATTCCGCGTTCGGCATTCGGCATTTGCATTTCTGCCCCTCCGTGTCCTCCGTGGTGAACTTCAGCTCCGTTACTCTTAACCCATAATCCATAACCAATAACCGGCGCATCGCGCCTCCCCCTTCCTTCCCTCTGATTAAAATTCCTCGACGAAAATAAATGGGACTCGGCAATGAAATTGCACATAGGCCGATGAGTACGATCCAAAACCCGTCCGGCCGGAGTCCGCCCCAGTTTGGCAGACATAGCTCACGGTGTAGTAGTCGTGACCCGAAACCACGAGCTCGGAGTCGGGATTACGAAACACATCGGAATCATCACCATGGGTGTCGTGCCATGCATCGGAACCGGTGCTCCAGAGCGACTGGCTCTTGCCGGGAAATCCGGTTAAGGCATCCCCGCGATGGCCGGTGGCTTCCGCGTTCACGATGCCGTACGAGTGCGCGGTCGGGGGCCCATACGAATCGCAGCTGTAAATGTAACGCCATTCGAAATACGGGCGAATGGAAAGCGTCCGGGCGGGATCCGAAGGCACGATAAACAACGCCACGCCCGCTGATCCAAAAGTCTCCTTGCCTGCGATGGCCGTCGCCACGACCCCGAAGCGACCCGAACTGGTGGAAACCTGAACGGACGGCGTATTTGAGCCCTGCGCGACGTCCAAACCGACATCATAAGGCGGTGCCAGGACGTTTATCCCCGGCTTAACCTGAAAAATCGGAGGCCCGGCGGACGGGCCATCGCGAAGGGTCGGGACGGTTCGGTCCGTGCGTTTGCGCAAGGAGGCCAGAGCACCCTTGACCCTTGCATCAATTTTCGTTTCGTCGATCCACTGCTGCGCGAGAGCGTCTTCAATGACGCGCTTTTCCCGTCGATATTCGGACCAGTCACGAAACGCGTTCTTCTGGCGTTCCGCGAAAAGCCGCTTGGTTGCCTGCAGTCGGCTGGCCGTTACTTGGCTGAGGCGAAAAAGATGATCCCTTTCGGGGGCCGCGGCGACCTGTTTGGCCCCCCGACGATTCAATTTATTGGTTTTCACCTTTCCAGTGAGCGCCCAAAATAGGGTTCGAGCCTCGCCTATCGCGGCTTCGATTCACGTTTTGATTCGTGATTACCGGCGGCGGTCGCTTCAGCCTCGGTCATATATTTCCCATGCTTGGTGTTGCCATACCATTTGCTGCCTTGCCGGTGGAACACCTTGGTTGAGGTGTTCACCCAAACCATGCCAGGACCCGGAGGTTGCGCGGCTGGGGCCGGTGCGGCCACGGGGCGAGAGGGGCTTTTGACCGTGGTCGGCGAGGTGGCGACGGGACCCGCCGGCATCGGGACGTTCGTCGGGCTTGGGCTCGCCATGGGCGCAGTCCGGTTTGCCTTTGGCGGAGCGGATGCGGCAGGGACGGGCGCCGTCACCACGCTGGTTTTGACCATGGGCGACAAAGCCGTGATTGCCTTGGCGGATAACCCAGCCTTGGATAATTCAGCGACCGAGGCATAAGGCCGATGGGTCATGATCTTTTTCGCGGTAGCCGTCCCAATCCCGGGCACTTTCTCCAGTTCTGCTTCCGTGGCCGAATTCAGGTCGACCGGAGCGCTGGGCGCGACCTTCTCCGACGCTTTCTTCTTTGTCGCGGGAGCCTTTGCGGTCGTCGGTTCCACTGCAGCACCAGGCAGTTGTGAAGCTAAATTCAGCGAGCAGGCGGCCAAAAGTGTGAAGAGATATTTGTACGGTGTTTTCATTTCGTTTTTATGGACCAAGCATACAACCGATGGAAAAGCGGCGTTTCGATGAGTCGCACCCGAATCAAACGAGCGGAGGCGATTCTCACCTAGTTCGGATTTCGAGATCCATTTGGTGGCAGAACTTTCAATAATTCTTTCTCCGGTCACATATGCGGCGGCGACCGACCGTGACGGAGCGGTGCCGCGTCATTCCCCGCTCGGCGGACGGCGGATGCGATTTAATGACTCCAAACGTTTCGTCCGTCTTTAGAAAATCCAGGGTGTGGCGAGATTGCGCTTCCAATCGATACTCGTGCCCGCGAAATAACAGCCCATCCACAGAGCGGATCTTCCCATTCGTGGCCCGAAATTGGCTTGTTGGATGTCGTGATTCTAAAACAAAAGGACGACATCACCCCGCAGCTCAAGGCGCTGGAAGCGCTGCGGGGCCGCGCTGATCTTACCCAATCGCAACGAAAGGAAATTGACGAAGAGCTATGGACGCTCAAAGCGGGCGCGCGAGGCGAAAAGGAAGCGGCTTATCATCTCGACTTTCTATTCGGCGATCTGAAATGGACGGCGGTCATTCATGACCTTCGGATTGAACACAAGGGACGAGTGGCCCAGATTGATCACCTCATTCTCAATCGGCTAATGGAAGTTCATGTCCTCGAGAGCAAGAACTTCAGCGGCGAGGTCCAAGTTTCGGCAGACGGTGAGTGGGAAATCGAAACGCGATACGGCTGGCGCGGCATGCTGTCGCCGATTGAGCAGAATCGCCGCCACATCGAAGTATTGAAAGCGTACATCCGCGACAACGACCTCGCGCCAAGACGAGCCGGCTTTCTGTCGCTCAAACCTGACTTTCACAATTGGGTTCTGGTGTCACCCCGCTGCCAACTCAAGAAGTGCAGCGAAGGATATCAGAATGTGGTGAAGATGGACATGTTTGTGCGCCGATTCGAAAAACAGATCGACGAGGGACCGTCACTCTCCGATTTGGTTTCCATAGCGAAGGTTGTTGGGACTGATACCCTTTTCGCCTTTGCCGATTCTCTCGTCGCCGGTCACCGCCCGGCACGCTTCGACTACCCTGCTCGCTTCAGTCTCGCCGAGCCTGCATTGGTAAACAACATAGCGCCGGTCGTGCGAGCGACCGAAGCTACTAAGGCATCTTCTTCAAAAGAATGCCAGGGATGTGGCGCTGCACTTGAGCCCAAGGTGATCGCCTTCTGCCGCTACAACAGCCGCCGCTTTGGGAAAACGCCTTCTCTGTCGCAGTTGCCAGACTTCGACGATTCCGGCTTAGCGTTGCGACTGCAGACAGCGAAATATGTCAAATCCAAAGCTGTGGAACCGGCTCCTCACCCATGATGCCGCCCGTTCCTTTGGTCGCATTCTCCAATGCTGGCTTTCGACCTTCGACTCTCAACTTCCTCTCAGGCCATTGGCCCGATAGACCTCCTCATCGCCGCGCAATCCGCGGAATAGGGGTCAGGACGGAAAACATGATGATTCATGACCTCCTAAAAATTTGCCCATGGGCTCGTGGAGGTGGACGGCAGGCCGAATGGCCCGCTGTAGGGACCGCTCATCGGGATGTAATTTGTGCCATTCGCAAACGCCGTATTTCGAAGCACAAAGTCGGCTGAGCTCGAAGCGGCCCGAAAACCGCTGAGCGTATTGCCAATGGCGCTGTTACTGTCGACCCGATTGTTGGAACCGCTGCCTTGAAAGCCATCGCCGTTGTTTCCGGTGGAGAGGTTGTTGGTGAGCAGGTTGTTGCTTCCAAATGTGTAGCCATTGACGGCGTTGTCCTTGGCCACACAACCGGTCACCGCGCAGCCGCTCCCCATGTAGAAGCCCGCATCCGAATTGCCAAAAGCGAGGCAACCGGTCAGGACGCTGCCGCTTCCGACATAAAAGCCCTCGCCCTGCGTGTTCTGTGGCCGAATACCGCTGGACGTGCAATGGCTTAATCGGCCGCCGCTAAAAATGAACCAGCCCGCCGAGGCGTTGGAATCGGCGCCGCAATTCATGAAACCGCAGTTGCTGCCGGAATATCCGCTCAACGCATTGTGGCTGGAGATGCATCCGTTGAGCGTGGCATTTACCCCGCAGGCAAAGCCATCACCCGCGTTGCCCGTGGCGAGGCAATCGACAATCAGCGCAGACGAACAGGAGCGCCCGTTGAACCCGTCGCCCGCCGCAAAACTGCCGTTGCCGACGCAGTCGCTCAAGCGCAGCTGCCGCAATTCGACGTTGAAGGAATTGATCAAGGAAATGTTTCCCAGCCCCCAGCCGCGGATCGTCCCGTTGGAAATGCTAAGATTCCGATGGCCACTGGAATCGACGATGCCGGAAAAGGTATTGGGACCGCTCGCGGGGCCGATGACGGCGAACCCATTGAGATCGATCGAGACGTTATCGGCGTTGATGAGGATTCCATTCACCCCCGCTGCGCCGATGAGATCGGCGCTGAGGTAATAGGAGCCTGGTGTGCTGATCACAATGACGTCCGTCGCATCGCCGGGGAGCGTGGCAAGTTCGGTCCGGGGCTCGACCTGCTGCAGGGTCTTCATCGTCCGCGACGGCGCACCGGGCGGCGTGAGTGGACCCTGGCCGGAGGCGGAGCAAACCGGGAAGCTCGCGAATATAATCGCCAGCCCAACAAGAGAATGGAAGGTCATCATATCGGCCTATGTTGTATTCCGACCAGGCTCGTCGAGAAAGATCAATCGTCTGCCAGGATGACGGGAAAAAGGTTTCCCCGCGGCGGGTTGAAGGTCGAAGGTCGAAGGACGTTTGGTGTTTGGCCTCCGCTCCGCACAAAAGGCAGGCGATGATTCTGTCAGGACCGGGGAGCATGGGGGGCCGCAGGGCGGCCAGCTATGGGTTAGGAGTTTAGGGTTATGACGGGCGGAACGGAAGGGAGACGTATCCGCAGATCTTGGGCCTCTTGGGGCGCTACCGGATGAGCGGAGGGGGTCCAAGGCGCTGCTTCGCTTCGGCGACCGCCTCATACACATACCAGATCGGACACGTCGTCGCATACAGGCCCTGGCGCTCGAGGATCCGCGCGGCTAACTGGTAGATTTTCCATCTCTCCGGACTCGCTCTCTTGAGCGGGACCAATTGCTCGTTGGTGGGCAAATAATGCAATCTGTATCGGTCGCTCATACGGGAAGAATTCTTCACAAAATTTTTAGATTTCCTAAATTTACTAAATTATCCGTTCTCTTCGGACAGGACCAAGACGAGGAACCACGAATTTCACACGAATTGGACACGAAGGGAATCGGCTGCAGATGCTGCGGCTGGACGGAACTCGAGGTCGCAACTTGCGACCTCGAGTGGTGCCATTCATAACGGGAATCTGTCGGACACTATTTGCCCGACGACTTCTTCTTCGCTGATTCTTCGTCGGCGATGTGCTGGAGGGGCGCGGACAGGTCAAAAGCCTGCGACGCGGAAAGCGAAACCCCGCTGCGATGCCTTCGGGATGAAGAGCTCTTCCGGGCGGCGGCTCGAGCGCCGCTGTCGAAATCCGCGGCGTTGATCGTGGCGGCATCCCGCGCGGCGATGCTCATCCTCGCGGCCGTGGCGATGGCATCTTGGTTGGCGCCCAGGAAGAGGAACTCCCATTGATAGTGCTCACGCTGATGACGAATCTTCGCGGCGACATCCTCCCAGGTGAATTTCTGCGAGGCGTTCTCGAGACCGTCCGTCAACACGGCCACGATCACAGAACTCGGTCGCTCGGACGCGGCGAGCTTCGACAACCGCTCGCCGAGCTCGTCGATGGTGCGTCCGATGGCGTCGAGCAGCGCCGTGGTATTGCGCGGGAGGTACGTCTCCGCGTTGAGCGTAACAACTTCGTTAATGGGCACGGAGGCGGCCGGAACGAGGTATTCGTCGTCGAAGAGGACCAGAGTGAGCCGGGCGCGGCCGGGGGCGTTTTGGTGGGCCACGAGGAACTCGTTGAAGCCGGCAATGGCGGCCGGTGCGACGTCGGACATGGAGCCGGAGCGATCGAGAACAAAGGCGATTTCAATGTAGTCTTTTTGCATGCAGGCAATTTGGCACGCGGGGTGAGACAAAGACTGTCCGATGGGTGCAGATTTCTTCGCTAAATTTAATAAATTTACTAAATTTACTAAATGGAACGGTTTGGGTTCACCCCGGAGACACAGAGTTAGAAGAGGGACTGGATTGAGTGGAACGTGACCTCCGGGCGCGATGGGTTGCTGGTCGGTGAAGGAACCACGAAAGCACACGTA
>JBBRDU010000122.1:0-7728 GCA_038203615.1 Chthoniobacterales bacterium | reverse complement strand
ATTCACGGCGTAAATCGGCCCGCACCGTGGGTGCTCCCGGCACCGGCTTGCCATGCTCATCCACGACCGGCGAGCCGTCCTGGTTCAAAACCCGATCGACAAAGCGCGGGTAATAACAAACACCGCCATTGGCCACGGTGGCATAGGCCACGGCCAACTGCATCGGCGAGACCAGAGTGTATCCCTGCCCGATGGAAACGTTGGCCGTCTGCGCCTGCGACCATCTTTCCTGCGGATGATGAATTTGCATCCATTCCGGGCCGGGCAAAATACCGGTCTGTTCGCCCGTGAGATGAATACCGGATTCCTCGCCCAGCCCCATCATCTTTCCAACGGCGTCGATCGACTGAATGCTGGCGGCATTGCCATACTGATAGAAGAAAGCGTCGCACGAAACTTTAATGGCATCGGCCAGGCCGAGCGTGCCGTGGGCTCCGCCCTTCTCCGCAATCCAGCACTTGAAATAGTGATCGCCGTAACTGACACCGCCGCTGCAATTAAAATGGGCGTTCGCCATGTGGCGGCGCAAACCGGCCAGCGCGGTCACGATCTTAAAGGTGGAACCCGGAGGCAATGCGCTGATGGCGCGGTTGACCAGCGGATCGGCTTCGTCTTTCTGGAGGGCCGCCCAATCCTTGGCCTTGATACTGGGGATAAAAGTATTCGGATCGAATGACGGCACGGAAGCCATGGCGAGGACATTGCCGTTGTTCGGATCGATCACCACGGCCGCACCGCGACCGACCGCGCGGATGGCTTCCTCCGCGATGGACTGGATGCGCGCGTCGAGCGTGAGGAAGACGTTGGCCCCCTGCCGGGGCGGTTCTTCGCGCAGAACCCCATCAATCACACCCTTGGCGTTGCGCCGGAGATACCGCACGCCCGGCTTGCCGCGCAGGTATTCGTCCATCGACTTCTCGATGTTCGATTTTCCTTCCACGTCTCCCTGATAAAACGTGTAACGCTTGGCATCTTCCTTGTTCGTATCGTCGGGTGCGCCGACGTAGCCAAGCAGATGCGAGGCGAGCGCCCCGTAGACATAGGAGCGGACCGGCTTGATCGCGATATCCACTCCGGGCAGTCCGACGTCGTGCTCGGAAAACTTGGCCATTGTCGGAAAATCAATGTCCTTGATGTAAGAGAAAGGGACTTCGGTGTCGTTCCGGAAATGCCTTTGCAACTGGCCGGCGTTGTAATCGCGCGCCAGATCCAGATCATCCAGCCGGGGCACCACGCCGTCGTTCACGATCTTGATGATATCGGGCTCCTTCTGATCCTTGGGCATGCCATTGATGATGGCGCGATATTCACTTTGGGGAGGCTGCCCGAAACGCTCCCGGTAACCCTTGACCATTTCCGGCAGGTAGAAGTCGACCTCATAGCTGGCCCGATTGCCGACCAGGGTGAGCCCGTTGCGATCCTTGATTTCGCCGCGCACGGACGGAATGCGCACGGTCGCCTCGGAGCTGCCGCGGATTCGCGCCGTCCACTCGGCCCCGCGCGCCACCTGCACCCACCAGAGCCGCAGGCCGAGCGCACCGCAGCCCATCAGCATGACCAGTCCGAGGAACTGAATGCGCAAACGGGGATTGAGACGTCGCCGGTTCATTCGAAATCAGGCCGATCGCTGGTCGGCAGGTAGGGATAAGCGGTCAATCGCGCGATCCAGTGCAGGATCCAAAAAGCCACCGGAGAAATCAGGATGGCGATCAGGCCCGGCCCGCCGATCTGCCACCAGACCTCGGGAGAAAAGAAAACGTAACCGCGCCGGAAAGTGATCATTAAATACTGCGCCAAAACGATGGCGGACGTGCAAATTCCGCAGACGACACAGTGACTTTCCCAACGTCCGCGAATGAACAGTGGTCTCAGGCCATGCATAATGCCCGCCAACACCGCATAGAGCAGTATGGAGGACCCCAGGGAAATTTCAACCCGGGGACCCAGGACTTGCACGGTCAGGGCATCGAGGAGCAGGCCGGCGTAAAAGGCCAGCGCCAGCATGAGGGGAAAAGGCAAGACGGTGGCTCCAAAGAAAACAATGACCGGCACGAGATAAACGTGGGCGTTGAACATCCAGGGAATGGCCGGGATAAAAAATTCCGCCACTTGCGCGAAGAAGATCAGGATGAGGAGAATGCCGAAGAAGATCATTTGCGACCGGTCACCACGAAAACGTCCTCCAGTTGAGAGAGATCGACCGCCGGATTCAGCTGCGCCTGCCCATCCAGCTCGCGCACCCGGAAGCTTTTGACGGTGCCGATAAGCAGGCCGCCGGGAAAGACACCGCCCACGCCGGAGGTGATCGCTTTTTGCCCGGGCTGCAGGTTCCCCTGCTTGGACAGGAAATTGAGATTGAGCAGCGGAGTGAGACCACCCACCACCCGTTCGCCCGCGACGATTCCCTGCTCGCGCGTTCCTTCCACCGATGCGGCCACCCGGCAATTTTCGTCCGAAACAAGGAGCACCACTGAAATGTTATTGCTCACGGTGGTGGTCTTGCCCACCAGACCCTCGTCCGTCACCACCGGCATGTCTCCCTCCACTCCGTCGTCTTTTCCGCGATTGATCGTAACGGTCCGCCACCAAGTGGAGGAGTCGCGCGTCAGAATTTCCGCCGGCACGAGTTTGAAGACAGAACGCTCGCGATAATTGAGGGCGTGCCGGAGACGGTTCACTTCATGTTCGACGTCGCGCAGCGCCTTGTTCGTGGCTTTGAGCTCGCGGTTCTCCACCTGCAGCGAGGAGTTGTCCTTTTCCAATTCCTCGAGCGACTTCAAACCCGACCGCACCGAGGTGATTTGTTTTTGCAGCCCGGACCCCTTCGTGAGGAAGGGCGCGATTAACTGGTAAGCACCGGCCTGGAATTTCCGCGTCGTGTCGGGGCCGAAACTGAGGAGGTAGCCGAGAAGTGCGCCGAAGACGAGCAGCGCAATGATGCTGGTGCGGCTCATTGAAACTGCAGATTTGCGATTTCAAATTTCAGATTTTTCACGCGGCGCCCCACGGCTTTCAAAACTGCGCCGGCAATCTGAAGTCGACAATTTGCAATCTGAATTGGCCTAGCGCCACTGGCGATCTGCCGATGCCACCTGACGCAAAAATTTGAGTTCATTGAGACATTTACCCGTGCCTTCGGCGACCGCGCTGAGCGGATCCTCCGCAACATGGACAGGCAAACCTGTCTCTTCGCTCAAAAGCTTGTCAAAGCCGCGCAATAAGGCGCCGCCCCCGGCCAGGACCAGCCCGCGATCGACCAGGTCGGCCGAAAGCTCGGGCGGACAACGCTCCAGGGTGATGCGGACCGAGTCGACGATCGTGGAAATGGGCTCGAGCAAGGCTTCGCGCACCTCCTGCGAAGTGATCATGAGCGTCTTGGGCAGCCCGGCCACGAGGTCGCGGCCCTTGACCTCGACGCTCGTTTCCTTCTCGCTCGGATAAGCGGACCCGATCTTGATTTTAATCTCCTCGGCCGTGCGTTCGCCTACCATCAGGTTGTAGGCGCGCTTCATGTATTGCACGATGGCCTCGTCCAGCTCGTCGCCCGCCACCCGGACGCTGCGACTGAAAACGATGCCGGAAAGAGAAATGAGAGCCACCTCGGTGGTGCCGCCGCCGATGTCGATGATCATGTTGCCGGCCGGATCCTGCACAGGCAGACCAACTCCGATGGCTGCGGCCATGGGCTCTTCGATGAGATAAACTTCGCGGGCCCCCGCGTGCGTGGCCGACTCGCGCACGGCGCGTTTTTCCACTTCGGTGATGCCGGAAGGAACCGCGATAACGACGCGCGGGCGTGCCTTGACGCGGCGATTATGCACTTTGGAAATAAAATGCCGCAGCATCGCCTCGGTCACTTCGAAGTCCGCAATTACGCCGTCTTTCAAGGGGCGCACGGCCACGATGTTGGATGGAGTCCGGCCGAGCATGCGCTTGGCCTCGTCGCCCACGGCCAGAACCTTGTTGGTGCCTGCCTGCACCGCCACGACGGACGGTTCACGCAGGACGATGCCCTGATCCTTGACGTAAACGAGAGTGTTTGCCGTGCCGAGATCGATGCCGATGTCGCTTGATAGCCAGCCGAAAAGTCCGTTGAACATGAGTTAGTTAAAAATTTGCCGCGCTTTGCTCTCCAGTCTGTCGGAAACGCATCCCTGGGTCGATCATCGCAGTCATGCGGCCCTGCGAGCGCGGTTCGACGGCTGAAACGCGGTAACATGAAACACCGGTTCGCCGCGTCAAGCTCTTAATGTAGAGGGAGGCTCGTTAAAGGCTTCCAGGCCGAAAGCGTTGCAGCGGGAAAAACGGAGAAGAGGGACGGTCCCTCTACCCTTTAACGCTTCAACTTCTCAGCCTTAAAATCCAATTCAACGTTGGACGTTGAGCGTTGAACGTTGAACGTTTGCCTCCATGCTGGAAATCATCGTCGCCCCATCCATCCTGGCCGCTGACTTCTCGCGTCTGGCCAAGGAGGTGCACCGGGTGGAGGAAGCCGGGGCCGATTGGATTCATTGCGACATCATGGATGGCCATTTCGTGGACAACATTTCGTTTGGCCCGGCTTTGGTCGAGACAGTGCGCAAACACACCCGGCTTCCGCTGGACGTCCATCTCATGATCGAGCACGCCGATCATTACGTGCCGCGATTTGCGCAGGCCGGCGCCCATTCCATTACCGTGCACGTCGAGCCGGAAGCGAAACACGACGTCGCCAAAACCCTGCAACAAATTCGGGAGGCGGGCTGCGGCGTCGGACTGACCTTGAATCCGGCCACGCCGTTCGAGGCGGTCGAACCCTTTCTCGATCGAATCGATCTGCTCCTCGTCATGACGGTTCATCCCGGCTTCGGCGGGCAGCCGTTTCGTCCCGATATGATGGAGAAAGTGAAACGAGCAAGCGCCTGGCAGAAATCGCGCAACGCGAAATTACATATCGAAGTGGACGGCGGCATCAATCCGGAGACGGCCCGGATGTCGATCGAAAGCGGCGCCAACGTGCTCGTGGCGGGAACATCTATTTTTCGCTCGGAGGATTACGGGGCGGCGGTGCACGCCTTGCGCGGTCCATAAGGTTGCAATTCGCTGAATTGCCGAAGCGAACAGCGCCATGGATGCCGCCTAATCCCCCAGACACGCTTTGCGCGCAGCGCGCTACTGGGGAGCGCTGTCGGCCGGGACAGCCGGATGCGCTTCTTCCGTGGTCTCCGCCATCACTTCGTCCGTCTGCGTCACGCGCACGACCTCTTCTATGGTGGTCTTGCCTTGCGAGACCCGGCGCCATCCGTCGCTGCGCAACGTCTCCATTCCTTCGGCCACGGCGCATTGCTTGAGCTCGCCCCCATCGCGCTTTTGCATGATCATTTTGCGCAGCGGTTCCGTGACCACACAAATTTCGTAGATGGCCGTGCGCCCCTGATATCCGGTCTGGCGACAATGATCGCAGCCCACGCCGCGCAGAAACCTGGTGCCGATCTCTTTCACGGGCACTCCGATCTCGGCCAGATACTCGGCCGGATACTCCACCGGCGCGGCGCATTCCGGGCAGATCATACGGACGAGCCGTTGCGCGATAAACGATTTCACGACGGAGGCGAGCAGGAAGGGCTCCACGTCCATATCGAGCAGACGAGTAATGCCACCCACGGCGTCGTTCGTATGGAGCGTGCTGAAGACCAGGTGACCGGTCATGGCCGCGCGAATGGAAATATCGGCTGTTTCCACGTCGCGAATTTCGCCCACCATGACGACGTTCGGATCCTGCCGCAAAATATGGCGCAAACCTTTGGCAAAGGTCAGATCGATTTCCGGCTTCACATCAATCTGGGAAACACCGGGCAACCGGTATTCAACCGGTTCCTCGATGGTGATAATGCGGCGCTGCACGGAATTAATGCTGGAAAGAAAGCAGTAAAGCGAAGTGGATTTGCCACAGCCGGTCGGACCCGTCAGCAGGATAATTCCGTTCGGCTGGGCCAGCAGATGCCGAATGATTTTCTCCTGCCGCGGGCTGAGATCGAGCCGCTCGAAACCAAACTGTTGCTCGCCCCGACTGAGCAGACGCAAGCTGATCGACTCCCCGTTGACGGTCGGGATGGTCGAGACACGCACGTCGATATTGGCGCCGCTGGCCTGCAGGTTCATGCGACCGTCCTGCGGTAAACGCCGCTCCGCGATGTCCATGTGCGACATGACTTTGAGACGCGAAATGATGGCCGACTGAAGAAGGCGCAACTGCGGCGGCACCGCCACCTCATGCAGAATGCCGTCGATGCGATAGCGAATGCGGAGGTCGCCCTCGAGCGGTTCCACGTGAATGTCCGTGGCGCGCTCCACGATGGCCTCGCGGATAATCTGGTTCACGAATTTAACGACCGAGGCTTCCGGGTCGTCCGCATTCAGGTCGGTGCTTGTTTCCGTGTCCTGTAAAACCTCGAAAGCGCGGTTGGTCTTGAGAATCTCGTCAAAGGTCTCCGCTCCCACCCCGTAGACCGTCTTCATGGCGCGCAAGACCTGGGCGCGCGGCACCAATACCCATTCGGCCGGTTTCTTCAGAAGCTGACTGGCCAGCTGGCGTCCGACGGAATTGAAAAGATCGTAAGTGGCGAGGACGACCGACTTTTCCTTCTCTTCGATGGGCAGAATGTGATGCTGAAAAACGAAACGGCTGGGCAGGATGGAGAGAGTTTCGCGCGCGATCTTTTTCGGATCGATCGTGGTGACGGGGACCCGGAAAAACTTCCCAAGCGCGGTGAGAAAACGAGTTTCATCCACCTTGCCGGAGTCGAGGACCTGGGTCGTCCAGGAGCCGCCATTTAGATTCTGGGCGAGTTGCGTAGCCTCCTCCAGGGAAGCAACGCCACCTTCCAGCAAGAGATTAATGAGTGATTGATTGGCGGGGGAACTCATCAGGCGGGGAAGCGAAAACTCGTCCTCCTCGTTAGGGCAAATGCAAGGCGCGCCGGACCGGAATGGTGAGGGTGCCGGTCACGCGCATTGAATAATTTTTCTGCATACGAGCAATGGCGTCAGAGACTTCCGGCGAAAAAATGCCATCGATCTCGCCGCAGTAATAACCCAGTCGGCGCAAATCTCTCTGCAGCGCCCCCATGTAAGCCGGTTGCGCACTCAGGTCCCGACCGCCCTCCAGGTAATAGAGCGGCCTCCAATGGAAACGAGGCGCCGTATCGGTCGGATACAAGACCGCGCCCTGGTGCAACATGCCCCATTCATCGCGCGCGGCCAGGGGATCCGTCGAATGGAACAACGGTTTATCTTCCGATTGAGCCGCCGCCAGGCCAGGCAGGGCAAAGAGGATCAGGGCTGCCAACGCGCTTCTCATCATCACATTATACCATCGATCGGCCCGTTATAAATCCTTAGTCGCAGGCAGGTCCGGGGCGGGCAGTTGCTTGTCCCCCCCCACCTGGGGCGGACAATCCGGGCAATCGCCCTGATCGATTTCCGGACCGAAGTGGGTGTGCTCTCCGGATTTCTGGCGCAGGCGGTAAAGCTCCAGCTTCGTCAGAGTCACTTCCGGTCTCATCAAAATGATCAGTTCGGTCCGCATCTTGGTGCCGACGGTGCTGCGGAAAAGGCTGCCGATCAAAGGAAGGCGATCAAGGATGGGAACGCCGTTGGTATTCTTGCCCTTGCTATCCTGGATCAATCCTCCCAGGACGATGGTACACCCGTTGGGCGCAGCCACGTTCGTCCGAATATAGCGGGTGT
>JBBRDU010000121.1:0-7861 GCA_038203615.1 Chthoniobacterales bacterium | reverse complement strand
GATCTGCTGGGTGACGAGTTGCTGTAGGAGGATGTGCTCGGTGGGGGTGACGGGCTGGAACTCATCGCTGAGATTGTGGATGAGGGCGGAGGTGAAGTTTGGGTCGGCGTTCAAGACCTGGAAGTGCTTGGGCGCGTAGAGACCGTGCTTGAAGGAGTTGGAGGCGGCGCGGGCCTTGCCTTCGGAGGAGCGGGGACCGGTGGACCGCTGCGCGTTGGCGCGATTGGCCGCGATTTGGGCGGATGAGGCCATGACGAGTTACCTGCTTTTTTAGGTGTTGCAAGCGGACTTGCCGCGATAGACAAGGTAGCAGGGCGGGGGGCGGGGATTTGGGGTGGGTTGGGGAGAAAGTGCGTTTTTGTTGAGTGTTTTGCGCAAAACAAAGTTGAACAAAGTTGTGAATGCTTTTGGCTGGCGCGGACGGGCCAGACCCGAAAATGATGGCTACCTTCCAGCAGGGCATTGAGATCTTCATCGAGCAGGACCATCAGCCCACTGCCGTGCTGAAGGTATCCGCATCCATGCGCCCAGGTCGCAATCTGAGCGAGTGTATCGCGCTGGCCGAGGCTCACGAAGCTAAGATCGATTTCACGCCGGTGCCCGATGAGGATTTCGCCAAGGATATGCGCGGGGGCATTGCTGCCCCCCGCGACTCGTTCGAGCCGTCCGCAGGCGAGTAGTCCTCGGCTGTGGATATCGTTAATCCAATCAGGAGATATGAAATCGCTCTGGCGAGAAGTGGTGCAGACCCCCAAGTTGCGGAAGGCCGACCGCTGATCCCAGTGATGGTAGCACCGATCATCGCAGAAGCCCCAGATAGTGTCGAAGAGCCAGGTTCTCCAAGCGAATCGCAGCTTCAGATCTGAACGTCACCGACGTAGCGGCGGCTAACACGTGTAGCGCGCTAATCGCTAGATTCACGATATAAGAGAATGTGTGCAATGCCCATGTTCTCACCCAGTTCGAGATTTACGATACCTACAGTCGGCCAGTCTCCGAGTTTGCATTCCGTGCCGGGTTGCACGCGGAAATCCTTGGTGTCAATTCCCATTTGTCGTCCTTTCTTCAGTCAGCCGCCATGTTTTTCCACCCTCAGCGCTTCGAAGCCGGAGATTACGTCGAATAGCTCCTCGTCAATGCGGTTCTGGCGCAAACGATGGAAGGTCCGGTTGAGTTCTTCCAGCGATTCGTCAATGTTTTTTTCAGCGCGTTGCATTGAGGCGAGGCGGCTGGCGTTCTCGCTCGCGAGGGATTCGGCACAGGCCCGAAACAGCGAGACAAACAGATAGCCGCGGATGAGCGCCCGCAAGGTCGGAATCTCGGCACCTATGACCTCTGGCAAGTTTCCCGTTGGCCAGGGAAGTTGGACCAGCCGACGCCACCAGTCTTCGTCCAGCGGAAGCAGGCGCTGGGTGACGGGTTCGTAGGCCGCTCCGGACAGAGAGCGGTTGTAGAAAAGGTGCAGTTCGGTGATTTCGCCTTTACTGTGTCGCGCCTCGCAGTCCACGACGATTTGGCCGACCAACGCGGTGACGGCCATGACGGCAGTCGGCACGGCGAAGAGACCCGCCATGGGCAGCCCCTCGTCTTTCAAGCGCGCATGAGCGCGCTCGCCGACCGCCCAGACTTGTGGTTTTCCTGGCATGGTCTCCAAAGTCTTAACCGCATAGTCGGCCACCAAATCGTTAAACCGGCCAACCAGACCCTGGTCGGATCCGAACACGACCGCGCCGATCACGCCGGTATCCGGTCGCCCTGGCTTTCCTGTGATTGGCCGTGCAGAGTCCATCGCGCGGAAGCAAACTCCCAATCCCAGTTCCACATTGCGATCGTACTCGCCGAGTGCCCGAACCGCTTCCTGGTATTGGCCGATACTCGAGGCGGCCACGGCTTTCATGGTGCGGACAACGGATTGGAGGTCATTGGCGCTGCCGATCTTGCGGCGGAGGCTGGCCGTGGTGTCGCTCATGTTACGCGTCTTTCGGTCCTGACGGAGGCGCCGCTTTCGGCTCCGTCAGGGATTCGCGATCCGGTTCGGTGGCGAACCCCGCCAGCGTTTTACTGGCAATTTCGAGGATCGTCTTGCGATCCTCGTCACTCAATTTATCGGCGGTATTCAATCGCCCGCGCACTTCGGCCGGGAGCTCCGATCCGGCCTTACGAAGCGCAGCTTCGGCGGCGGTCATTTGGTCAAGAGGCACCCGATCAAAGAGTCCTCCGGTCAACGCCAGCAGTAGAGCGATCTGATCTGGAACGGACACTGGATCGAACTCCGGCTGCTTCAGACACGCGCGAATTCGCTGTCCATGGTCGATGCTCTTGCGAGTGCTTTCATCCAGGCGAGCTCCGAAGCGGGAAAAGCTTTCAAGTTCCTCAAACTGCGCGTAGGACAGCTTAAGGTTACCCGCGACGGCCCGGTAGGCCACTCGCTGGGCCTTTCCGCCAACCCGCGAAACGGACCTTCCGACATCGATCGCCGGCAGCACACCCAATTCGAATAGCGAAGGCGAAAGGTAGATCTGCCCATCGGTGATTGAAATCAGATTGGTGGGAATGTAGGCGGAAATATCCTGGGCTTCCGTTTCGATGATTGGCAGAGCCGTCAGCGAGCCCCCGCCGAGTTCTTTTCGCAGATGTGTCGAACGCTCCAGCAGCCGGGAGTGGATATAGAAGATGTCGCCCGGAAACGCCTCGCGACCCGGAGGGCGGCGCAGCAAGAGCGAGAGCTCGCGGTAGGCGCGGGCGTGGTGAGTGAGGTCGTCATAAACGATCAGCACATCCCGGCCGGCTTCCATAAACGCCTCCGCGATGCTGGTCGCGGCGTAGGGAGCGATGTAGGCGAGGCCGGGCGGTTGATTGCCCTCGGTCACGACGATCACGGTGTACTCCATACCTCCCTTTTCCCGCAGCGTCGCCACGGCCTTGGCAACGGCGGAGGCGCGCTGGCCGATCGCGCAGTAGACGCAGAGGACATTTTGGTCGCGCTGGTTGAGGATGGTGTCTATCGCGATGGCGGTCTTGCCGGTCTGGCGGTCGCCTAGAATCAGTTCGCGCTGGCCGCGCCCAACGGGGATGAGAGCATCGATGACTTTCAGCCCGGTCTGCAACGGCACCGTCACCGGTGCGCGTGCCATGATCGGCGCGGCGGGTCGTTCCACCGGCAGGCGCTGGCTGGAGACTACCGGCCCTTTGCCGTCGAGCGGACGGCCGAGCGGGTCGATGACGCGTCCCAGCAAGCCATCGCCCACCGGCACGTCCATGACCCGACCCGTGCGTTGGACTTCGTTTCCCGCGTGGAGATGCCAGTATTCGCCAAGCAGAACGACGCCGATTTCGTGTGCGTCCACGTTGAACGCAATGCCAAGCACGTCGCCGGGAAAACTCACCAGTTCATCGAAACCCACACCCGGCAAGCCGGATACCTTGGCGATGCCGGTTGCGACACTCGTGATCGTGCCCACCTCGCGGGGCGTCAGTTGGGGCTGGAATGCTTCGCGTACCTTGCTGATTGAAGCAAACGCGCTGTCGAAGTCGTTCTGAAGGCTCTCAGGATCCATGTTCATTGGCCTCCGGCTTCTCCTTCACTTTCAGAAGCTCGTTGACGCTCTTTTCGAGGGAAGCCAGATAGTCGCCGATGCTCCAGGCCACCTTTTGCCCGTTTGTCGAGAGTTCAATGCCGCTGATCTGATCAGGGGCGGTCTCGAACCGGATGCGGATATCAGCCGAGAAGGTTTCGTTGAGCGCATTCTGTACGGCCGCGCGCTGGTCCGCCGGCATGTCGAAAGTACTGCGCACGATCGCTGGTTCAGAGGCCGCTTTTAGCGCCTCACCGAGATCCTCTTTCGCCTTCTCATTCATCTCTCGCAAGCGGCGGGTAAAGACTTCGCCCATGCGTTCTTCGAGGCTCGCTGTGGCAAGATCGGCCAGCGCTTTTCGAGTGATGGCGAAGACTTCCTGTTGTGTGCGGCGGGCGATGGCCTGATGAAGGCTACGCTCTTCGCTCTTCAAGGCTTGCTGATGTTTCGCGCTCAGGTCGGCGGCGGCTTTTCGCGCTTCCTCAAGGAGTCGCTGGCGCTCGGTCTCAGCCTCGGACGTCGCTTTGCTCAGCAACGCGGCGCGTTTCTGGTCGAACTCCGTATTCTTACGCTGGAACTCGTCATGCTCCTCCTGTGCTTCGGCCTTCTTGCTGTCGGCGTTCGCCAGCTCGTCGGCGACCCGCTTCTCCCGTTCATCAATGGCGTGAAGGATGGGTTTATACAGGTACCGCTTCATCAACCACACCAGGATCAGGAAGTTGAGCGCCTGCGCGACGACGGTGAACCAATCGATGAGCATTGCTACTTTCCTGGGCCATGGGCGATCGCGTAGTTCCAGAATGGATTGGCGAAGATGAGAATCATCGAGACCACAAAACAGTAGATCGCGATGGACTCAATCATTGCCAAGCCCACGAACAATGTCCGGGTAATCGTAGCGGAGGCATCGGGCTGCTGCGCAAGCGAGGTCAGCGCCGTTGCGACCGCCCGCCCTTCGGCCAGCGCGGGCCCGATTGAACCCAAACTGATCGTTACGCCTGCGATGACAATCGACGCCATCGCGATCATAGTCAAGCTGTCCATAGGTGTCTTCTCCTTTTTCGTGATTCATACTTGAGCCGTCTTTAGTGGTTCAGGTTTGGGTTTACGCACCCTCGTGGCGGCAGCAATATATACCGCCGCCAGGATGCCGAAGATATAGGCTTGCACCGTGCCGGTCAGCAGGCCGAGCAAGGTCATGATGATCGGAAAGACGAAAGGCGTAATCGTCAGCAGGATGCCGATAATCATTGTCCCGCTCATCATGTTGCCGAACAGGCGGACGGCCAAGGCCAGTGTGCGCGACAGCTCGCTGATGATGTTGAAGGGCAGCATGATGATTGTCGGCTTGGCATAGGACTCAAGATAATCGCGCAGTCCTTGCTCCTGGATGCCGAAGAACGGCACAGCCACAAATACGCATAGCGCGAGTGAAGCTGTGGTCGAAAGCGATGCGGTGGGCGGCTCGTAGCCGGGAATGATCGTGCAGAGGCCGGCCATTCCAACAAAGAGGAAGAGTGTGCCCAGAAAGCCCAGATACTTCCGTGGCTGCGTCAGTCCCACCTCTTCGATCTGTTTGACAATCCCCGTGACGATGATCTCGAGCAGGTTCTGCCAGCGGGACCGGTTCAGACCGGTGGACAGGCGGCGCGTGATCAATCTTGAGCCTCCGGACAGCACAAGCATCAGGACCCACGTGAACAAGATCGTGGCGTTGAGTTTGAGAAACCCGTCTTGCCAGTAAATGATCTGATCTGGGCTAAGGTGCATGACTGGCAGCCTCTTCCAACCAGGCCGGCTTCTCCTTCAATCGGGTGAACCGCGTTACGATCAGGCGCGCCGCAATGAATCCAATCAGGCACACCAGCAGTCTCTCCCAATGACCGCGCGCAACAAGATAGAACCCAGCCAAGGCAATGCTCGTTCGCAGCAACATGCTGGCGAAGATCCAAAGGGCCGGCTGTTTGGACGAGACTAATTTGCCAACGGTCCACCAAAGGCCTCCGAAGAATATCCCACCCAGCAGGATGCCCGCAAGCAGCGCCAGAAACAGATTGAACGAGTCATTCATCGGTATTCTCCTGGTCCTCGCGCATTTCCTTGTCTTCTTTATCTACCCAATGCCATGCATTTATACAGCCAAGCACTAAACCAATCACCAGCAGCGTCAGCGTCCAGGAATACGTACCCGGGTAACGATTGTCCAGCCAGATGCCCAATGCCGTGCCAAGAAGCGTCGGAACCACCACGGACCAACCGATCAGGCCCAGCATGCCCAAGCCAAACCAAGCGCCTTGATTGGATTTGCGCGCCCGAATCTTGCGTGCCGCCTTCGCCTGGATTTCGCGGCTAAATTCCGACTTCTCACTCATGGTGAAACTCCGCTACGCGGCGCACAAAATCGCTCTCCATTTTCTCCATAACCGAACGGACGCTCTGTTCCTGTTCGTCCAGCCTCAGAAACTCACGGGACACAGATTCATGCAACCGACTAAGTTCGGTTCCGGCAATTGCGTGGCGCACCGAAACGGACACGTCCATACCGGTCTTGATCAGCACCCCCTCATCGACGGCCAGATAGATATCGCCCTCGGTTTGGCTCTCGTAGAAGAGAATTCCAGGGGCGAGCGCCGCGACGCAATCGCGACGATGGGGCAAGATTCCGAAGGAGCCTTCACGAGCCTCCGCGACGATGCGCAAAACCCCGGTTTTCCGAGCGAAAATGCGAGATGGCAGAAGAATCTTAAGAGTCAGGAGCATTGGCGGCGGCATGTTGGACCTCCGGTTTTGGGTCGTGCCCGGCATCCTTTTTGGCTTCGTCAATCGCTCCGATCATGTACAGCGCGCTTTCCGGGTAATCTTTGAATTCATCGCGAAGGATCCGCTCGCAGCCGTCGAGAGAGTCCTTAAGACCGACCATTTTTCCCTGAATGCCGCTAAACTGTTCGGTCGCAAAAAACGGCTGGGTGAGAAAACGTTCCAGTCGCCGGGCCCGGGCGACGACATTGCGTTCCCCAGGCGCCAACTGTTCGAGACCGAGCATTGCGATGATGTCCTTCAGATCCTCATACTGCGCAAGCGTGTGCCTGATTTCTTGCGCCAGGAGATAATGCCGTTCACCGACGATGCCGGGTGTCGCCATTTTAGAGTTGGACTGGAGGAGATCGATGGCCGGGTAGAGACCCTGACTCGCCCGCTTGCGCGAAAGCACGATGGATGTTGAGAGATGCGAGAAGGTGTGGACCGCGGCGGGATCGGTTAGATCGTCCGCAGGCACATATACCGCCTGGATGGATGTGATGGCGCCGGTGTCGGTGTTGGCGATGCGCTCCTCCAAGGCCGAAAGCTCCGTTCCCATCGTGGGCTGATAGCCCAAGCGCGATGGCATTTGACCCATCAGGCCCGAAACTTCCATGCCGGCCTGGATGAACCGGAAGATATTGTCGATCAGCAGCAACACATCGCGATGCTCGTCGTCGCGGAAATACTCGGCCATCGTCAGTGCCACGTGGCCGACGCGGAAGCGTGCGCCCGGAGCTTCGTTCATCTGCCCGTACACCATCACCATGTTTGGCAGTACGCCCGCCGCCTTCATATCGCTATAGAGTTCCTCGCCTTCGCGGCATCGTTCGCCAATGCCACAGAAAATACTCACGCCTTTCTGGTGCTCGATCATGTTGTGAATCATTTCGGTGAGCAGCACCGTCTTGCCGACGCCGGCACCGCCGAAGAGACCCGACTTGCCGCCGCGCTCTAGCGGCAACAGCACATCGATCGCCTTGATCCCCGTCTCGAAGATTTCGGATTTGGTGGACCGCCGCGCCAAGGCCGGCGGGGCCCGGTGGACCGTTCGCCATTCGACATCGGACGGGGCCGCCTCGCGGTCGATGGCGTTCCCAAAGACGTCGAACATTCTTGAGAGAGTTCCCTTCCCGACCGGAGCTTTCAGCGGTCCGCCGGTGTCTTCCACCGTCATGCCACGAGCCAATCCTTGAGTCGGTGTTAATGCAATGCCGCGAACGCGATGGGCATCTAGCTGCGACAAGACCTCGATCACGATTTGTTGCTGATCTCCAGCATGCAATACCGTATAGATCGGCGGCAGTTGTGTGTCGAACCGCACATCGACCACACTGCCACGGACTGATACCACTTCACCCTGGTTCACTTCTTTAGATAGGCTGACGGTCATAGTGTCACCTCAGTTGATCGCTGTGCTATTGGGGGGCAATGCGTCAAGAGTTTCTCCACCTTCATTCTCCCATCGCTGAATCGCTTTTTCATAC
>JBBRDU010000120.1:0-8057 GCA_038203615.1 Chthoniobacterales bacterium | reverse complement strand
CAGACGCTGCCATCGCCGTGGGACACGCGCTCACGAACTCCTGCAACTGCCGGAATACCACAGTCTGTTGATCATTCGTCAGGCTGGAGTAGCCGACCACGTCGACGAACAGGATGTGCGCCATGACCATCGGCGAGGCGGTTCTTTCCACGGAACGCGATGCTAACGCGCGCGATTTCGCAGGCGAGCATTTTCGCCAGGATTCGGGTTATTCCGACCGCAGCGAAGCGAAGTGAGGAACCCCGTGGCGCCACTAACCGGATGGTCAGAGTCGACAGGTTGGCTAATCGCCTCGTCTTTTAGCCACCTCGCTGGGTCGATGCCTCTAACAAGAAATTGAGATCAGTCCCTCGGATTGATATGCCCTGAAATAGGCAGATTCTGAAATGGATAGCACGGGAACTTCGTCGTATGGGAACGTGGACGCACCTCAACCGCCTCCTACATGCCAAATGACTACTTCCCTAGGACTGACTCAGCTTTTCCAGGGAAAGCGTCCACGCCAAGTCCACGATCATTGTACGCGTGGTTGACGGTCGTCAGCGGCTTCATGTCCATTGCATCGAATCAGCCGAGCTGAAGGAGGACGACAGCAGTGTAGCAGATTACCATGGCAGGGAATGTGATGGCCCAGATGGCGTGGTAACGAGGGTTCGGAGTGATAGCGGCGGCAAGGCAGCCCAAGGCCCAGACGGCGATGAACGGCGGGTAAAGCGTGCCCTGATCGAAGAAGTGTTGTTTGCCTTTCAATAGGGTGTCCACGATATCGAGCGGCGCGATCGCGCCGAAGATGAGGAAGAAGCTGCGCCGGTTCTTGTAATAGTAATCTCGCCAGTCGGGCGAGCCGCTGGTTTCGAGTTCTCCGGGGAAGAGGATCGCCGAAGCGAGATAGATCAGGATCGACGGAATGGTTACCCAGACGAAAAGGAAGAAGGTCCAGGGCGTGGTGTAATGCCAGCGATACAGAACCCACCAGAAAAGCATCACCTCCATGAAAATGCTGAGGATCCACATGATGTGGACCCAGTAAATGCGCGGACGATTGGCGACCTGGAGCATTTCGCTTATGGCGCTCAGCATTTTTGTGGCGGCCAGGCCAATGATGATGGAGACGAGAACCGCGATGTAATTAAAAGCATCGTTCACGTTATTGGGAGTAGCGGGCGGATCGGACTCGCGCGAGCCAAAGCTTCGTTATGGCCCTAAGAGATTCGCGTTAGCCTGGGTGGAGAAACGACGGCGCGATTACTGTATAAGCTCCAAGCACCAGGATTCGAGTCCGCCTACGGAGGGACCCGCTGCGTCGAGGTTCAGGGAAACTCCAATCATTAAGACTGACCAATCCTTGATTTGTTTCAGGGCAGAAGCGTTCGGCATTTTCAGGGAAACCCCAACGGAACCGCGACGCTGCGACAGGAGACGCGATTGATCGTCATGGGCCCCACAGATTTCCGGGAGTTCCTTTTAGGTGAACCTGCCAAACCTGTCGGTCATTTCCCTGGTTCTCGGTCTCGATATTACTGATAGACTTTTAAGAGCGAGGGGACGTCGGCCAGCGGAACGCCCAGAGCCTTGAGATTTTCCGCCGCATAGGCGCCGCCGTCGCTTCCAGCGACCTTCCAGTCTGGCCCGGCTCGATGCAGCACCACCGAAAGATCGCTTTCATCGGAGTAGGTGGTGCAGAGCGCCCAATCATGAGAGGCGGAAATGTGCAAAACCTTCCCGAACTTTTTCGGCATAACCTTTCGCACCTGCTGGACATCCTTTGGGTTGCCCAGGTCTCCGGCCAGGGCCGGAATAGTCAGGCCGAGAAGCACGACGGCGGCAGCTAAAGTGATGGATCGGGATAATGTTCTCATGGTTGCCAAATCTGACGCCCACCCGTTCCCCTGTCAAAATCCTTTGCGGAGCGATTGCTTGTCGCGACAGCGCGATGTTCCGGTGAAAGCTGCCGAATCGCGGCATCGGTCCTCGCGGCTATACGTGGATCACGTATAGGCAGGGTTTAGGAACTTATTTCTTCCCCGCGCGCCCTGCTCCTTCGATGTCGGTGGGGTCCCCGGTTGAACAAATTAACACTGCCCGGATGTCAGGCTGCTTTCCGCTATACGTGGATCACGTATAGGATGGATGAACGGCGCGCGCGGTTTCATCCTCTCTGATCAAATGGATTTTGGCTCACGTCCAGATCACACACGGCATCGCAAGTCGCGCGGCGAAGATGCCATTGAACAATTTTTTCCCTGCACGCCACGCGCCTTCGATGTCAGGTAGTTGTCCGCTATACGTGGATCACGTATAGGATGGATGAACGGCGCGCGCGGTTTCATCCTCTCTCGATCAAATGGCTTTTGGCTCACGTCCAGATCACATACGGCATCGCAAGTCGCGCGGCGAAGATGCCATTGAACAATTTTTCCCCTGACGCCACGCGCCTTCGATGTCAGGTAGTTTGCCGCTATACGTGGATCACGTATAGGATGGATGAACGGCGCGCGCGGTTTCATCTTCTCTCGATCAAATGGCTTTTGGCACACGTCCAGATCACATACGGCATCGCAAGTCGCGCGGCGAAAAGTTCTCCCACCGGCTGCGGGCCTGGCGGAAACGGAATGACCTGTCGCAGAGCGAAGCGGCCATGCGACTCCAGATCTCGAAGAGGACACTGCAGGAATGGGAACAGGGAAGGGCTGAGCCGCAAGGTTTCGCGCAAGCGGCGATGGGAAAAGCGATCCGGGCCTAGCCCGCGCAGTCATTTGGACACAGTCTCGATGCTATACGTGGATCACGTATAGCATCTGTTCGGGCGCCTGAGAATCATGATGCTCTCGGGCGGTCTCTGCGCCAGGGGGCGGCGAGTCGACGGTCACATCCATTCTGACAAGACATGGCGATCTCGATTGGCATCGGTCTGAACGATCGCACCTTTCGGTACGTCTACCCCGCCCATTCAGAAGGTGAACCCGATGGGCGGCGGCGGCGACGGCGGGCTCGGGATTGACCTCGGGGGAGACGGTGTCACGCCGAACGAATACCGGCGATGGCAACACCGGCCCGAATAACCTGCAAAACTTCCCCGTTCTAACGCCTGTCAGCAACAGTTCGCCCACAGTCATTACCGGCAAGCTCGACAGTTCTTATATTGTCCGGGCAATACGGAATGACAGCTTCTGCCGGGGCAAACCTCTCGTGCGACGGAACCGGCAACGGCAACAACACGTTTTTCATCGTCCTTTCCTGTGTCGCATAACCGGCGAAGCTAGTCGCGTAACACGGTCGAAACGAAAAATACGCGCTGATGCATCGCACACGAATGCTTTCGGGGCCAGTAGGCCATAGGTCGCAGGCTTTGGGCCCCGGCCGTCCAGGTGATGAGCGATGCCGAGGCTCGCGAGCACGGCGGTTGAAGGCAGTCGCAGGGTCACTTCTTTGGTTTCGCCTTCTTCACCGCAAAGTTCCTGGCGCCCGTCTTTGCGCTGCTGCCCCGCTCGCGAACCCTTTCGGAGCTTCCCTTACCCATGAGCGCCCGCGCCGCCCGGTAATTGGCCATGTGCTCCTTCACCGACACGCGCGCAACGGTGCGGCCGACCACGTCGAGGGCCAGGTTCTCTAACGATTTGAAGCGGACGCAACCTTTACCCATGTCGAGCTTCTTGCCGCTCTTCTGGTATTCGCTGGTGAACCAGGTGGATAGAGTGGGATGACCATAGAAGCAGAGGAAATGCAGCACCATGCCGGACTTCTGCGAGGCGAGCGTAACCAAGGGCAGCGGGACTTTGGGATTCTCGCCATAGCCCGCCGGATACACGGACAGCGGGACATACCAGCCGATCATCCCGAACTGCATGCCCTCCTCATATCCGTCCGGCAGGTTCTCATTGATCGCCTTGCGCACGGCGCTGAGCGCGGCGCGGCGATCCGCGGCGAGGGCGACGAGGTATTGGGCCACGGTGGAATCTGCCATGTGAGCGAAGATAGCCGCGGAACGGTGCGGCGGACAAGCCTCATTGAACCACACCGTCGCTCTGCCTCCCTTCACGACGATGCCCGGCCGCGGCCGTCGTCGGTCCTTTAGAAATGAGCGCCCACGTATTCCCACATCTGGTGATGCCAGTAGGGCCATTCGTGGCCGCCTTTCGGGCCCCAGTCGTCCAGGTGATGAGCTATGCCGCGACTATTTAGGACGTCGGACATGCGGTAGGTCGGGCCCGGGACTTCCCAGGGGCCGCATCCGGTCGCGAGGTGGATGTCACAGGTCGCGAGCTGGTGGAGAAACCAGGGGTCGTTCTGGTTGGCCATGTAGTCGACCGGATTATTGAAATAGAAGTTATCGTCGTACATCCCGTCCATCGAATCGCGCAGGTCGTAAACGCCGGAGAGCGCGTAGCAGCGCTTCACGCGGTCGGGATGCTTGAAGAGGGTGTTGGCCGCGTGGAAGGCGCCGAGCGATGCGCCGTAGGTGGTGATCGGGATGCCGGGCGTCTGGCACTGGGCGTCGATGAACGGGATGACTTCACTGGCCACGTAGTCCTCGTATTGCGCCTGGAGCCAGCTCCGATGGAAAGGGTGTGCGCCTTTATTGCTGAAAGAATCGCTTTGCACACCGTTGATGGAAAAGAAGCGGATCCGCCCTTCCTCGATGTAGGGGCTGAGCGTTCGGACCATGCCCTGTCCCTCCTGCTCATGCTCGTCGCCCATGCTGGTGGGGAAGGCGAGGATGGGCATGCCGTAATGTCCGT
Source organism: Chthoniobacterales bacterium (assembly GCA_038203615.1). Classification (GTDB taxonomy): domain Bacteria; phylum Verrucomicrobiota; class Verrucomicrobiia; order Chthoniobacterales; family UBA10450; genus JBBRDU01. The sequence continues at coordinate 3,318 of JBBRDU010000120.1, read as the reverse complement.
AAACGTTCACGCCCATTTCGCGGCCGAGACGGTGTGAATACCAACTGTGATGATCGCGGTGCATGGCTTGCGAGGATACCGGCTCAACGGTCCTGCTCAAGCCCGGTTTAGTCGCAAATTCGGCGGCCCGGGAAGTTGGCGAGAAGTTGCGCCGTCGTAAGAATGAACAACGTTGAGCGACATGAGCTCTTACACGCTGGAACCAATTGGCTTCATCCGCTCGACGGTGAAAGGGCGCGAAGATGCGCCGCGACAGGGACCGGAGGGCGCACCCGACGCATGGCTCGAGATCGAACCACAATTTGCCGACGCGCTCCTGGGAATGGAGGTCGGCTACGAGCTGATTGTCATCACCTGGTTAAACAAAGCCCGGCGCGACGTGCTCAAAAATCATCCGCGAAGCGATGAGAGCCGTCCGCTCACCGGCGTCTTTTACACACGCTCGCCCGCGCGACCCAACCCGCTCGGGCTGCATCCCGTGACGGTGCGTGAAATGAGTGGCAACCGCGTGAAGATTGGCCCGATCGAGGTCTTCGATGGCACGCCGGTCGTCGACATCAAGTCAGCCTCGACGCGGGCTGATGAATAGGGGGAATGGGATCCCCCTTGCGGTTAAGATCTAAATCCCAGGCGCCCGTTCCAAGGAAGCACCAATAGCAAAACGCCAAACCGCAAAGCCGACGCTCGAGCTGCGTCGCGTGACGGGGTGAGGGATCGCCACAGCCCCGCTACTCTCCGATGATTTTCACTAAAACGCGTTTCCGGCGGCGGCCGTCGAATTCGCCGTAGAAGATTTGTTCCCAGGGGCCGAGATCGAGTATGCCTTTGGTGATGGCGACGACGACTTCGCGGCCCATGATCTGGCGCTTTAGGTGGGCGTCGGCGTTGTCTTCGCCGGTACGATTGTGCCGGTAGGCACTGGTCGGGGCATGCGGCGCGAGTTTTTCCAGCCAGACTTCGTAATCGTGATGGAGGCCGCTCTCGTCGTCGTTGATGAAAACGGAGGCGGTGATGTGCATGGCGTTGACCAGGCAGAGGCCTTCGCGCACGTCGCTCCGGGTCACGAGCTCTTCGATCTTCGGCGTGATGTTGATGAACCCGCGCCGGCCTGGCACTTCAAACCAGAGATGTTCCGTGAGCGATTTCACGCGGTGGCAGTGTCGTCGAAAGGCCGAAACGCTGAAAGAAGGAAAACTGAAACGACGGAAAGCGCTTCGAGAGAGTTGAAATCCGCTGCGCAACCCTGACCGAAAACATGGCGAGAAAAAAAGATTTGCCTCGGGCGATTTTCATCATAATAGTTAACCAGATGGTTAAATATTCTTCGAAGTCCCTCAATCGCACTTTCGCGGCCCTGGCCGATCCGACGCGGCGTCGGATTCTCGCCCATCTGGCCGGGGGCGATCAATGCGTCACGGACCTGGCCGGGCCGCATAAGATGTCGTTGCCGGCGGTCTCGAAACATCTCCGGGTGCTGGAAAATGCGGGACTGCTGCGGCGGCGGCGTTATGGGCGCGTCCACCAAATCCACCTGAAGGCCGGGCCGCTGGGAGAGGCGGCGCGATGGGTCGAAGAGTACCGCAAGTTCTGGGAGGGATCGCTCGATCGACTCGCTCATTACCTGGAAAAGACAGCCAAACCATCGCCGAAGAAGGGGTCCAAATAACCCATGTGCCCGGCATGCCTGGCGAACATGGCGATTAGTGTCGCCGGGGCGATATCGAGTGGAGGAGCGGTTGCGCTCGCCGCGGGCAAATTTTTACGACGCAAACAAACGAACGGAACTGGAGGAGAGAAAAATGAGCGGGGAAGAGATGAAAACCAAGATCAAAGCGAAAACAGGGAAACAGCCGGAAGTGGTCACGCAATCTGAATGGCTTGTCGCCAGGAAAGATTTGCTGTCGCGCGAGACAGAATTTATCCGGCAACGAGATGCTTAGAGCGCGGCCCGTCGCGCCCTGCCACGGGTCAAGGTTGAGAAGGAGTATGTCTTCGACGGACCGGACGGGAAGGAGACGCTCGCGGACCTCTTCGATGGGCGAAGTCAATTGATCGTCTATCACTTCATGTTGGGACCAGGCTGGGAAGAGGGGTGCAAGGCCTGCTCTTTTCTCGCGGACCATTTTGACGGCGCGAATCGGCACCTGCCGCACCGCGACGTGACGCTGGCAGTTATCTCCCGGGCACCGCGCGCTGAGATCGAGGCGTATCAGAGGCGGATGGGTTGGAAGTTCAAGTGGGTGTCATCAAATGCCACCGACTTTAATTTCGATTACCATGTTTCCTTTACGAAGGAGGAAGAGGCCCAGAACAAAGTTTTCTACAATTACACCATCGACGAGTTCATGTCGGAAGAGCTTCCCGGGCTGAGTGTCTTTCACAAAGACGAGGAGGGCGATCTGTTTCACACCTATTCCACCTATGCCCGCGGACTGGACATGATTGTCGGCACCTACCAGTTTCTCGACTTCGTCCCAAAAGGGCGGGACGAAAATTCGGACTCGACGATGGATTGGCTTCGCCGTCACGACGAGTATGAGGCCGCGTAACCGTTTAACCAGAATAAGAGAATCAGGATTATGAGAGCGAAAAGCCAGGAAACTCCAATACTCAAGATCGATCGGTTCATCAAAGCGCCGCGCGATCGGGTTTACGCCGCGTGGACGAATCCCGCACAACTAAAGGAATGGTTCGGTCCGGAGCAGGTCAGGACTCGCAGCCTTGTCGCAGAGTCGCGGGTGGGTGGAAAATTCGAGTGGCAACTGACCGGGCCGGAAGGCGACGAGATGACCGTGAGCGGGGAATACCTGGAATTGCTCCCCGATCGAAAGATTGTCTTCACCTGGCAATGGCAGGACGATGAGGATTGGGCAAAGCATCACAGCATCGTGACGGTGGAGCTTTCTGACGGCGATGGCGGAACGGATCTCTGCCTGACCCATGAGCAACTGCCAAACGAAAATTCGCGCACCGGTCACACCAGGGGCTGGAATAGCACGCTCGATAAGCTCGAGAAATGGTTGAGCAAATAAACAACTGACAAAGAAGGAGAAAATATGAATACCGAAGAAGTTGCAAAGAAAGTCGTGGAGCTCTGCCGCAAGCAGGCCTGGAAGGAAGCGCTCGATACCCTCTATGCCGATGACATCGTCAGCGTGGAGGCCCGAAGCATGGACGGCGGCTCGCCCGAGATGAAAGGAATCGATGCGGTCCGAGGGAAAATCGATTGGTGGACCAATACGATGGAAGTGCACGACTCCAAGGTGAGCGGTCCGTTTATGGCCCACGACCGATTCGTGGTACAGTTCGATATAGATG
>JBBRDU010000119.1:0-8446 GCA_038203615.1 Chthoniobacterales bacterium | reverse complement strand
GCGCGAGGTCGTTCACGTTCAGCACCACCTCTTCCGTCGCATCGACACTGCCCTTCTTCCGGCAAAAAATCGGATACTGCTTTCCCTCCTCGGTCCGCTGGTAAAGCCAGTAACCGCGCTGCGGATAGGGAGCAGAAACATCCGCCTGTTTTATCCGGCCGAGCATCTCCTGGTAGAGCGAGTCCTCGAGGGTTCGGAACGGCGCCATGACGGCTGCGGTGTAGGCATTTTCGGCTTTGAGATGGGCAACCACTTCCGGGTTCTCCTTCTCGCGCAGCCAGAAATAGGGATCCTCGATTTTGTCGCCGTGCAACCCGACAGTTTTCGGCTTGCGTGGCGCGAGAGGTTGTTTGGCGGCGTCCGGATTTAGCGTCGGGCGTGGAGGCGAATCTGCAGCGGGCGCGGAGAGAGTGGCGGTAAGCAAAGACACAGTAGCAAGAAGCGAAGGAATGTTCATTCGAAACGGTTCGGCAACTCTCCAGATTTCACGCCGATTGGGAAGTCGCGATTTTTCCTCGCGGCCAGGGATCCTGGGGGGTCACATCTATTTCTTTGACACTTTGCGCGAGCCAACACGCGCGAAGACAACCGCGTCGACGCATAGTTACCGCATGGATGCCCATTCGCTTCGCGGTTGTCTTTGTCGCTCGCGTCCCCGCGGCTCAATTCTTTGAAGGCGTGCCGGACGCAATGCCTGCGCGGAAGCGCAATTACTAATGAGGGCGGTAAACTCGCATAGCTTTGGTGAAAGCAAACCATTCGACGCGCGCTGCTCAAGCAAGCTGACCTGGACACGCTGGGCAACCCAGAAATAAGTTGGAACTCATGGCGTCGGCCTGATATGCACCGGTTCTAATATGAACAGAAACATCTTTTACATCATCGGAGTCATTGTTGTTATCGTCATCGTCCTCAAGGTGCTCGGCCTGTTTTAAACCGAAAGCCCGGCAGATGCCGCGCTCTCTTTCAGTCTGACCACGTCGTGGCGAATAATGAGGTGCTCGTGGCGGATGATCGCGCGCGCGACCGTCGTCTTGCCAGCAATCCTCTCTTGCTTGGGCGGGTTGGCATGGGGTCAGTGCTCACTTTTTGCACTTTTGAAAAAGACCTAGGATCACATCTCTATCTTTGATATTTTGCGCGAGGCGACACACGCGATGACACCCGACTGCTGTCGCTGACCTCTGCGTCGACGCATATTTGCAGCACGCTCCGCGCTTCGCGCACTCGACCGCTTTAAGCGGTCAACATCTAGAAATGCACCGAAAATATTTGCTCGTTTTGTTCATCCAGCAGGGCGACGCGACGTTCGAGCTTCGACCTTAAATGTTCTTCGGGGCTGCTTCGCCTGCTACGGGTTCTGAGACGAGATCGGCATCATGCCATCCGCGCGGGAATCAAATGGCTGCGTGCGCACCGGCCAAATTGCGGCTGACCTGAAGTGCTAAAGGCCTTATCGTTGACCCAATGAAACGCACGCTCGAAGTGCTGAATGAGTTGGAAGCGGACGGTCTCTTCTCGCGGTATGCGATCGGCGGTGCAATGGCCGCCACGTTCTACACCGAGCCAGTGCTGACATTTGATCTCGACGTATTTGTTCTCCTGCAACCGAGCACGAGCAGCCTTACCTCGCTAAGCCCGATCTACGAAGCATTGCGCCTACGGGGTTACACCGAGGAACAGGATTGCGTCGTGATCGAGGGAGTGCCCGTGCAATTCCTACCAGCCTACAACTCCCTGGTCGAAGAGGCACTGGCCGAAGCACGCGCAAGCGAGTACGAGGGCGTCCGCACCCGGGTGGTGCGCGCCGAGCATCTTATCGCGATCTGCCTGCAGACTGGACGAACCAAAGATCGCGCGCGGGTCGCCCTTTTGCGCGAGCAATCCGATGTTGACCTGCCTCTTCTTGCCGATGTTCTCCGCCGCTATAACTTGGACGAGAAATGGAAGAGCTGGGCGGAATGACGGTTGAGCTAAGGCGTGTGTTGGCCGCAAAGGAGGCGCGTCGCAAGGAATTAAGCCGTCTTTCGTATCCGGAGAAGGTGCGCGCGGTCATCAAGCTGCAGGAAATGGCCGCGCCGCTCTGGCGTGGACGCGGAAAGCTGGTGCAACCCTGGCGAGATAGCGCAATCACGAACGCACCGGGACCGGGAAAAAATTGGGGGTCACATCTCTATCTTTGATATTTTGCGCGAGGCGACACACGCGATGACACCCGGCTGCTGTCGCTGACCTCTGCGTCGACGCATATTTGCAGCACGCTCCGCGCTTCGCGCACTCGACCGCTTTAAGCGGTCAACTAGCAAGACCCGATGAACCTCGCATTCACCTGCGGTAGAAGCACACCAGCACGATTCGGCGTAGGGGGGTGGTTCATTTTCGAGTGTTTCTAATTGTCCATCAGCGAACAGATAAGGGATGATCCTCACGCGGCCAAAACCGCCACGATTGACGATTTGACGTTCAAGTGAGCACTCCCTCCAAGAAACCACGGAAAAGTTTGGTCCGTCGCTTCTTCTCTACCCTTGGCCCCGGCCTGATCACAGGAGCTGCGGACGATGATCCATCGGGCATCGCGACTTATTCGATCGCAGGCGCGCAACTCGGAACGACGCTACTTTGGACCGCTTTCATCACCTGGCCGTTGATGGCGCCGGTGCAGATGATGTGCGCACGCATCGGCATGGTCACCGGTAAGGGACTAGCGGGTGCGCTGCGGGACAAGTTCCCGAAACCACTTGTAGGACTTGTAGCTGTCGCGCTGCTGGTCGCGAACACGATTAACGTCGGAGCCGATCTCTCCGCAATGGCGGACGCCGCGGAAATGTTAACCGGCCTGAATTCGCATTGGTTAGTCGTGCTGTTCGGGCTCGCCATCGCCGGGGCGACGGTCGCCTTCCGCTACCATCAAATCGCGGGCTTGTTGAAATGGCTGGCGGCCTCGTTGTTCGCCTATGTAGTAACGGCGTTTCTCATTCATCCGAACTGGAGCACGATTCTCCACGATACCTTCGTGCCAACATGGCCTCACGGTCACGAAGCCTGGGCGACGTTAGTCGCCATCCTGGGCACCACGATTAGTCCCTATCTTTTCTTTTGGCAGGCATCGCAGGAAGTGGAGGAGGAAAAAGCGATGGGGCGGCGCATGCTCGTGCAGCGCCGCGGCGCTTCCGATCGCGAGATCCGCAATCGGAAGCTCGACGTGGGTGTCGGCACCTTCTTTTCGAACATGGTGATGTACTTCATCATCCTCACCACTGCACTGACGCTGCACGCTCACGGCGTCACTAACATCGAGACCACCGGGCAAGCGGCGAGCGCGCTCGCGCCGCTGGCGGGAAAGTTTGCCGCGATGCTCTTCACGCTCGGCATCCTTGGCGTCGGCCTGCTCGCGATTCCTACCCTTACCGGTTCGGCCGCCTACGCCTTCGCCGAGACCTTTAACTGGGAAGAAGGGCTCGATCAGAAGTTCAAGTCCGCCCGAGCTTTTTACGGCGTCATCATTCTTTCGACGGTCATCGGCGTCGTCCTGGACTTCGCCAACATCAATCCAGTAAAGGCGCTCTTCTACACTGCAGTGATCAACGGCTTACTCGCACCCTTCCTCCTCGTTGGCATCCTCCTCGTCGCCTGTGATTCGAAGATCATGTGTCAACAGCCAAGCTCCATCCTTGGCCGGGCGATCGTGGGAATCACCGCTGTTCTGATGTTCGGCGCAGCGGTGGGAATGTTCGTGTTTTGAGTTTAGCCTATCCGCCGGGAACGCTCTGGTCCTTTTCCTTCTTATCTTTCGCCCAGTGGTGAAAGGTGTAGGTAAGGGGGAAGAATTGGGGGTCACATCTAGATCTTTGATATTTTGCGCGAGACAACACGCGCGACGACGCCCGGTTGCCCGCGCTGACGTCTGCGTCAACGGAGCTTGCCGAATCCGGAAGAGCGTGGGGGTTTCACGAGAAGGGGCGTAGAGTAGCAAATGGAAACCCGCTTAAGGCATGCCGATGAGCGGTCTCCCGCGACCAAAAAATATCCCGCATTCGTGATCGCGACGGCGGTCTTGCTGCCGCTCGTACTGATCTGCGCTGCGACAAACGCCGGCCCGATACCGACCGCCGCTCCTCTGCCGGAGGCGGCTCCCGAGATGCGCATGAACCCGTATTTCAGCGCGATTACTTACAACCTTCCCAAAGACACATTGATGCTGATGCTCCTGCCCGATTTTCAGATTGCGCGGACGGGGCGAAACTTCGTCACCGGGATGGTGATGGCGGAGTACGGCGTCACCGACCGCTTGACCATTGGGGTCATGGCAGAGGGAGAGAAAATCCCCGGAATGCCCGCGGCCTTCGGAGGAATGCGATATAACGCCTACTTCAGGGTCTTGCCCGATGATCACTTCCTGAACTTCACGGTCTACGGCGAGTACGAAGATCTCAACGGCGCCGCGCTCTACAAAATGGAGGTGGCAGGATTCGGCGGCGAGGATTTGGAAGAACCGCTGCGCGAAGCGCGTCGCACGCCGGTCCGGACCTTCGAGCAGCGGGCCATTGTTTATCACGATTGGGATCGCCTGAACGCCACTTTCAATTTCGTCAGCGAGATTGGGTTCGATAGCCATGAGACCGATTTCGGTTACTCCTGGGGCATCTTCTGGCATTCGGAATGGATGGGAATGGGGTCGGGTAACGCCATGGAAGGAATGGCCGGAATGCAAAAATCGGCGCCGCCTCCGTCGCTTTCGTTTCGCCGACTTGGAGCCGGAGTGGAGATGCTGGGCGCGCTAGGGAACACGGATCATTTCGGGTTCAATTGGCAACGCCAGCAGCATTATGTCGGGCCGGTGTTCAGCTACGCTTTAGGAAACAATTGGGATTTGCGCGTCGAATCGGCCTTTGGGCTATCCGATGTAAGCGATCCCTTAGTGGTGCGCGTGGGCGTTTCCTACTCGCTTGATCGATTCGCCCACAAACTGAGTCAGGGTCTCCGAAAGTAGGCTATCGCGATATACTCAGGGCGAAGGGTGTTCTGGCATTTCGGACTCAGGAATAGGCGAGATTACGCCGCCTTCGCACCGGACTCGCTCGTCGCACGACCCAGCGCAGCTTTGAACTCCGCCGGGTTGTCCGGCGTAAAGAGGAGCTGCCGGGCCACGCCGCTCGATTTATCGAGCAGGATATGTTCGTTGAAATCGCCTAAGTCGAGTTTCGCGCCAGGGAGCCGCCAGTTGCGCGCAGCCGCGAGCATCGCAACCTGGCCATTACCCAAGGACGAAGGTCTTCTCTCCGTCGATGACGCAGATGCGCTCGCGCGGGTGACTGGCGGTCGAACGGTGTTCGAATCTCCGGTTATTCGCAAGCCTTTCGACCTAACGATCCGTGCAAGGCGGACGCGGGGCAAATGAGGTGGCGGAAGGGGTGGGATTCGAACCCACGGTTGGTTTAACCCAACGTTCGATTTCGAGTCGAGTGCCTTAAACCGGACTCAGCCACCCTTCCAAAGCGGCGTCATTATCGACCTGCAAAAAAGGTTTGCAACCCAAGCGAAAATTTCGATGACGACGATAAGGTTTTTACGCGTTATTGGCAAAGTCCGATCGCGCGCAAGTCGCGGCCACCACGCTATTTAGGAGGCGCGAAAAATTTCACAATTTCTTTCTTGTCCGACCGGTCATTTGCACCGCATGTTGTAGATCCGCCGAACGGCTCACCCCACATGTTGTTGTTACCGTTGATTGCACGTTATTCGCAGCTTGTTCGCCCCGCTATTCACGTTTGTTCCCAGCTATTCACAAGTCCGCCGCGCCGATTCCCATGATTCAACTCAAACCAGGCATTAATCCTTCGTCCCTGCGTAAGGCACCCCAAACGAAGGCCTCTTCGCGTCATCGCGCACCGAAAAAAGCAGCGCGCGGATTGAAGTTTCCGCGTGTTTTTAGCGATGAAAATGTTGCGCCATTCGATCAAATCGAATGGGAGCGGCGCACGGCTGAGATCACGGATGACAGCGGCAAAGTGATCTTTAAGCAGGAGAACATCGAGGTGCCGAAAACATGGACGGCACTGGCGACTAAGATCGCGGTCTCTAAATATTTTTACGGTGACATCGCCAACGGAACGGATCCGCACAAAGGCGGACGGGAAACGTCAATCCGGCAGCTGATTCACCGTGTGACCCGCTCGATTACGGACTGGGGAATTGCGGATGGATATTTTGCCGATAACGAGACCGCCGAAATATTTTACGACGATCTGACGTGGCTCTGCCTGAATCAGCATGGCGCCTTCAACTCGCCGGTCTGGTTTAACGTCGGCCTTTATCATCAGTACGGCATCGGCAAGGACGCGGGCGAAGGAAATTACTTTTACAATCGCGAGACGAAGGTCGCGGAACGCGCGAGTTCGCAGTACGAATATCCGCAGGGAAGCGCGTGCTTTATTCAATCGGTGCAGGACACGATGGAAGACATCATGCGCCTGGCGATGTCGGAAGCGATGCTCTTCAAGTACGGCAGCGGCACCGGCAGCGATCTTTCGACCTTGCGCAGCACCCGCGAAAAATTGAGCGGCGGCGGCAAGCCGAGCGGTCCGCTTTCGTTCCTGAAAGTTTACGATCAGGTCGCGAACGTGGTGAAGAGCGGCGGCAAAACTCGGCGCGCGGCCAAGATGAATACGCTGAAGGATTGGCATCCGGACATCGAGGAATTCATCGATGCCAAACAGCGCGAAGAGCGGAAAGCATGGGCGCTGATCGAAGCGGGCTACGACGGCAGTTACAACGGCGATGCCTACGGCTCGGTGATGTATCAAAATGAAAACCTGAGCGTCCGCGCGAGCGATGAGTTTATGAATGCCGCGGTGGAAGGCCGCGAATGGTGGACGAAGCGCGTGCGCAACGGCAAACCGTGCGAAAACAAGGACGCGCGGACGTTGCTCCGCAAAATTTCCGAAGGAACACACGTCTGCGGTGATCCCGGGATGCAGTTCGATTCCACGATTCACAAATGGCACACCTGCAAGGGCACCGGCCGGCAAAATTCCACCAACCCGTGCAGCGAATATCTTTTCCTCGATAACACGGCGTGCAACCTGGCGTCGCTGAACCTGATAAAGTTCAAGACGGCGGATGGGATGTTCGACGTCGAGCGTTTCAAGGCGGCGGTGCGCATCTTCATTACCGCGCAGGAAATCGTGGTTGATAACGCGAGCTATCCGATCAAGGAAATCGCGGAGAACTCGCACATCTACCGCACGCTCGGTCTCGGTTATGCGAACCTGGGAGCGCTCATGATGAGCCACGGTCTCGGTTATGACAGCGTGGAAGGGCGCGCTCTTTGCGGAGCGATCACCGCGATTATGACCGGCGAAGCGTATGCGGAAAGCGCGCGGATGGCGCGCGGCATGGGCGCGTTCCCCGGCTACAAGGATGCGCGTTGCAGCGGCGTCCCGAAACCGGTGAGCAAAGATAACGTCAAGCCGATGCTAGAGGTCATCGAGCTGCATCGTGCGGCGGTGGCGGAGATTCCGGACACCGATCAGTTTTCCTATTTGAAAGCGGAAGCGGCGAAGACGTGGGACGAGGCGGCGGAACTCGGGCGCAAATACGGTTACCGCAACGCCCAGGTGACCGTGCTCGCGCCCACCGGCACGATCAGTTTCCTGATGGATTGCGACACGACCGGAATCGAACCCGACACGGCGTTGGTGAAATACAAACTGCTCGCTGGCGGCGGCATGCTAAAGATCGTGAACCAGACGGTGAAGCTTGGGCTGGATACGCTTGGATATAACACCGAGGAGATCGAGCGCATCATCGCGCACATCGATACTTTCGATACCATCGAGGACGTCACCGACGCGGATGGCTCGATAATTACGTCCGGGTTGAAGCCCGAACATCTCTCGATTTTCGATTGCGCGTTTAAAGCGCACCGCGGCGAGCGTTCACTGAATTACATGGGTCATCTCCGCATGATGGCGGCCGCGCAGCCGTTCCTGAGCGGCGCGATTTCCAAGACGGTGAACCTGCCGGAAGCGGCCACCGTCGAGGAAATCATGAACACCTACGTCGAAGGCTGGCGCCTTGGGTTAAAGGCGATTGCGATTTATCGGGACGGCTCGAAGCGGTCCGCGCCACTGAACGTCAAGAAGACGAAAGACATGGGCGGCGCGGGGACCGAGCTGGCGCGGATCGAAAGACCGGAACTCGAGAAACGTATCCTCGACTTGGAAGAAGAACTTGCTTCGCTGCGCGGCCGGCCTTCGCGTCATCGCATGCCGGACACGCGCATGTCGTTAACGCACCGGTTCGAGATCGCCGGGCACGAAGGTTACATCACGGTCGGATTGTACGAAGACGGCCAACCGGGTGAGCTCTTCATCACGATGGCGAAGGAAGGAAGCACCATCGGTGGCTTGATGGATACCGTCGGCACGCTCACCTCGATCGCGCT
>JBBRDU010000118.1:0-8460 GCA_038203615.1 Chthoniobacterales bacterium | reverse complement strand
GAACCGGAAACAGCGGCGCCGGCGGCCCTCTCGTTCGCGGAAGGTTCACCGCAGGTTTTCAAAAACTGGCAGGCCTCCTTTGTGGATGGCGCCGGCGGACAGAGCATGTTTCCCCGGATGTGGGAAAGGATGAAGCCGCTCGTGGATGGTTACATCGTCGTGACCCTGGAGCAGACGAAGGCGGCCATGCGCCTGATGGCTGAGAAGGCTCGAGTTATCGCCGAGGGCGCCGGCGCCTTGCCGCTCGCGGCGGCATTGACGGGGAAAGCGGGGAACGGTCCGATCGTGGCGATCGTTTCTGGCGGGAATATCGACCTCAAGAAGTTCTGCGAACTAATCGGATCGGCACCGTGAGAATTCTCGCCTTCGCCATTGCGGTTCTCATGATTTGCCTCGGTTTGACGGGTCTGGTTTGGCCGGAAGGATTAGTGAAAATAGGACACTCTTCGTTTACCCAGACAGGTCTTTATGTCCTAGCCGTTCTCCGAGTTGCCATCGGTCTTGTGTTTTACCTGGCCGCGCCGGCTTCGCGCGCGCCAAGGACGTTGCGCATTATAGGAATACTGGTGTGCGTCGCGGGAATTGCGACAGCGCTAATTAGCATCGAGTGGGCACAGGCGCTGATAGATTGGTGGTCCGGACATGGTGTCACATTCGTCCGAATTGCCGCGATGGCAGTGATAGCCATGGGCTGCTTCATTGCCTATGCTACGTCTCCGCGTCGTTCGTAAACAGTAACTGTTTCGCTTCATATAATGAGTGGTATGAAAGATATGACCCAGGGATCGGTGACCAGGCACCTGTTGCACATGGCGTCATTCATGGCGGTCAGCATGGTCGTCCAGACTCTGTATCTCCTGGCGGACCTTTACTGGGTAGGAGGGCTGGGAAAAGAAGCGATCGCTGCCGTAGGTCTCTCCGGCAACCTGATGATGCTGGTAGTGGCACTGACCCAGATGCTGGGCGTGGGAACTACGACTGTCATCTCGCACGCGGCCGGGCGAAAAGATCAGAGCGGCGCCGAGCTCGCCTTCAACCAGTCGATTATCCTTTCGCTCTTTGTCGCCGTGATCTTCGGCGTTTGTTCCTTTCCGTTTCGGACTCAGTATGGCCACTCGCTCAGCGCTGACGCGCTCACGGCCAGCCTGGCGGCGAATTATCTCGTTTGGTTCATCCCTGCCCTGATGATTCAATTTCCGCTGGTGGCCCTTGGCTCAGCACTGAGAGCTACTGGAATCATCAAGCCGGCCGTGGGATTGCAGGTCCTAAGTGTGATTCTCAATATGATCTTTGCGCCCCTGCTTATTTTCGGGGTGGGACCGTTCCCGAAAATGGGAGTGTCGGGCGCGGCCCTGGCGACGTTTCTGTCCATCCTGATCGCGAACATTCTAACGATAATCTATTTTGAGAAGAGCTTTCATTATCTGCGATTCCGCACGTCCCAGTGGCGCCCCCAGGTCAAGATTTGGTGGTCGATGCTTCGGATCGGTCTTCCCGCCGGCGCGGAATTCGCGCTGATGGCCGTCTACATCGTCATTGTTTATGCCATCATCCGGGGTTTCGGCGCGGCCGCTCAAGCGGGGTTTGGCGTCGGGGCGCGGGTCATGCAGGCGATGTTCCTGCCGGTGATCGCCGTGGCGTTCGCGGTTGCGCCGGTTGTTGGGCAGAACTTTGGCGGCCGGCACGCCGATCGCGTGCGGCAGTCGTTTTATTCCGCCTTGGGAATCACCTGCGGTGTCATGGTATTGCTGACCCTGCTCGCGCAATTCGCGGCCGGGTCCTTTATCCGCGGTTTTTCCACTGACCCGAGCGTGATCAGTTTTGGCAGCGAATATTTGCAGATCATTTCCCTTAACTTCGTAGCAATGGGGATTGTGTTTACTACGTCGAGCGTGTTTCAGGGCATTGGTAATACGTGGCCCCCGTTGATCAGCTCGGCGACGCGTTTGCTTTTTTTTGCTCTTCCGGCGGTCGCCCTGTCGCGGATGCCGGGATTTCACATCAAGCAGATCTGGTATCTTTCCGTCGGATCGGTCCTGTTGCAGGCGGGGGTGAACCTGCTGCTGGTTCGGCGAGAGTTTAAGAGGAAGCTCGCCTTTCCTGAGGCCGACAGCATTACACCGGCGGGATCTGCCAGCCCAGCCTGAGCGGGTATGAGTATCCAGAGCCGGCTCGGTTGTTGGTGGATCCGGCTAACCATGAAACGGAAGCCGCCCGGAGAAGCGGCTCTCGTCGATTTTACGCGTCGCCGTTTTCGACCACCGGGCTGGATCATCGCGCTGCACTCGTTAGGCGCGAACATTCGACGCGTCGACGAGCCCGTAAAAGGCGAATGGATTTCCACCCGCGACGACACCGGCAACAACCAGGTTATTTATTATCTCCACGGTGGCGGCTACATTTCCGGCTCCGCCAAAACGAACCGACCGATCACGGTTCCGCTCGCACGCCGGCTCAACAGACGGGTTTTCGCGCTCGAATATCGGCTCGCGCCGGAACATCATTTTCCCGCCGGACTCGATGATGCCCTGGCCGGATATCGGTGGCTGCTTTCAACCGGAATCAACCCCCAAGACATTTCGGTCGCCGGCGACTCCGCGGGCGGCGGAATGGCGCTGGGTCTGGCCATGCGCCTGCGAGACTCCGGCGAACCGTTGCCGGCGTGCCTCGTTTGCCTTTCTCCTTGGGCCGACATGACCGGCAGCGGCGATTCAATTACTGCAAACTCCGAGTGTGACCCGATGTTCGTCTCGGAAGACATCCATCGTTATGCAAACACTTATCTCGGGCGCGAATCGCGCCATAATCCCCTCGCCTCTCCGCTTCTCGGCGATCTGACGGGGCTACCGCCGTTGTTGCTTCAGGTGGGGAGAAACGAAGTGCTGCTCGACGACGCGCGCCTCGTGCACGCCCGGGTCGTCGCCGCAGGCGGCTCGAGTGAATTACGAATCTTCGAGGGGGTATTCCACGGATGGCATTTCGGAACACCCTTCGTGCCCGAGGCGCGGCAGGCTCTGCTCGAGATCGCGGAGTTTATCCAAACAACGGACGGCGGTTTAAAACCGCCGTCTTAAAAGAGGGCGATTGCAAATCGCCCCTCCTTGTTTACTTCGGAGGCACTGAAGAGGCTGGAGCTTCGGCGGGCGCGGTTTTCGTCAGGCCGCGCCGCTTCAACAGCGGGGTGACATCGGGATCGCCCCCGGTGAAGTTCTTGAACAACTTCATCGCGTCATCGCTGCCGCCGCGTGAGAGAAGCGTCTCACGGAAGTGATCACCATTTTCGCGCTTCAACCCGCCGTGCTGCTTCATCCACTCGACGCTGTCAGCATCGAGCACTTCGCTCCACAGATACGAATAATAACCCGCCGAATAGCCGCCCGCGAAAGCGTGCGAAAAGTAGGTCGAACGATAACGGGGCGGAACTGGCGGATAATCCACTCCTGCTTTTTTCAGCGCGTCCGCTTCGAATGCCAGCGTATCGGTCGGCACCTGGTCCGGAGTTAATTGATGCCAGGCCTGATCGAGCAATGAAGCCGCCAGGTATTCCGTTGTCTTGAAACCCTGGTTGAATTTTTCCGCCGCCAGAACCTTGTCGAGCAGCTCCTGCGGCATCGGTTCGCCAGTCTTATAATGTTTCGCGTAGTTCTTCAGGATTTCCGGCCAGGTCGCCCACATCTCGTTTACCTGGGACGGATATTCCACAAAATCCCGCGGGACGCTGGTCCCACTGAAGCGTGGATACTTCACGTTCGAAAACATGCCGTGCAAGGCATGACCGAACTCATGGAACGCCGTCCGCACTTCGTCAAAGGTCAGGAGCGTCGGCTCGCCCGCGGCAGGTTTGGGAATGTTAAGATGATTGGCAACCACCGGCTTTGTCCCCAGTAGTCCGCTCTGGCCGACGTACTGGTTCATCCAGGCGCCGCCACGTTTCGATGGACGGGCATAATAGTCGCCAATGAAAAGCGCGAGCGGTTTGCCATCGCGATCGGTCACTTCCCAGATCCGAACTTCGGGGAGATAAACCGGAAGGTCCTTTCGTTCCTTGAAGGTGATGCCGTAAAGCTTTGTCGCTGCAAAGAAAACGCCATCGACTATGACGTGGTTCAGCTCGTAGTAAGGCTTGAGCTGCGACTCATCAAAAGCGTAGCGGGCTTTGCGGACCTTCTCGGCATAGAAATCCCAGTCGCAGGCCGCGAGTTCGAACCCGTCGTTCTCCTGCTTAATGATCGCCTGCATGTCGGCGCCTTCTTTTTTCGCGTTCGCCACTGCCGCGGGCGCCAGATCGGAAAGAAGCTTGTTTACGGTGGGCACATCCTTCGCCGTCTGGTCTTCGAGCTGGTAGGCGGCGTGGTTTGCGTAGCCCAGCAACGTCGCGCGTTCGGCGCGCAGTTTCGCCGTGCGGCTGACTACTTCCTTGTTGTCGAATTCACCCCCGTGGCTGTTCCGCGCCAGCGAGGTCTGCATGATCTTTTCGCGGAGCGCGCGGTTCTGTAACGAAGTGAGGACAGGCTGACCGGTCGTGTTCAGCAATGGAATGGCGAACTTGCCCTCCTTGCCCTCGGCTTTCGCGGCCGCGGCCGCCGCAGCAATCTCACTATCGGAAAAACCGGCCAGGTCCTCGCGCTTATCGACGACGATCGATGACGCATTTTTTTCCTTTAAGACATTCTGCTCGAAATCGGTTTGGAGCTTGGCCAGCTCGGCGTTGATCGCCTTCAGCTTCGTTTTGTCTGCGTCGGAGAGCTTGGCGCCGGCCCGGACGAAATCCTTGTAGTAACGCTCGAGGAGCCATTTCGATTCCGCGTCGAGATTGCTCGACTCACGGGCGTTATAGAGCGCTTCGATTCGGACGAAGAGCGCGCCATTGAGGTGGATCGCGTCGGCGTGCGCGGAAAATTTCGGGGCCATTTCTTTCTCGAGAGCCTGGAGAGTCGGATTGGTGTTGCAGGCGCTAAAGTTGGAAAACACCCGGCGCGCTCGCCCCAGCAACCGGCCCGATTTCTCAAGAGCCACGACGGTATTTTCAAAGGTCGGTTTCTCGGTCTGTTTCGCGATGGCATCCGCTTCTTTTTCCTCCTCGGCGATTCCCTGTTCGAGAGCCGGCTTGAAATGCTCGTCCTTGATCTTGTCGAAGGGCGGCAGGTTGAAAGGGAGCGTACTTTCAGTGAGAAGCGGGTTGGCGATCACGTCTGGGTTTTTCTTCGTTGGGCTGGGAGAGGACGATGGCGAGGGCGGGGCCGCGCGACAAGGGGTTATGAGCGCGAAACCGAGGAGGAGCGTCATCAAGCCTGTGACGAAGGCAGTGCGAAAGAAACCCGAAGCGGACGATAGAGTGAAGTAATGCATATAAGTGTGATCTGCGAGTTTGGCCAGATCGCTTCGGGGCCTTGAAGCGAGCGTGGCTCACTAAAGCGATAAGTGGCCGCGAGCGCAAGCGCTCTGGAAGGGGCTGTGCCTGCTGCCAAAGGCCCATCAATCAGAGGTGGCCTGGGGCAATGCCCCAAGTTGGACGCGAGCGCAAGCACTCTGGAAGCGGCAGTCCTGGCGCCAACGGCGCGGCAATCAAAGCCAGCCTGGGGCGACGCCCCAGGGACGCTTGTGCAACCGCGAACCCCCAGCGCTGAAAGCGCGCTTCAATCCGAAACCGATGTGCTGATCCGCGATCCGTGTGCCAGGACCAGCCGGGTCTATCCCCCATCTCGAACCGCCCATCACCCATGGAACGGAGCCTGCTAAATAGGACGGTGAGAACATCTTTGTACTTTCGCCCGAGACCCGACGCCTTCCTCCATTGTTCATGACCGCATCGCCGTCTTCCCTTCCACCAGAAAAGTTGGCCGACAATCCTGGGTTGGAAATGGCGCCGGGCGACGCGATTTTTCGCGAACTGTTTGAAGGCGCGCCGATCGGAATGGCGGTCCTCGCCCTGGACGAACGCTTTCTCCGCGTAAATGCGTCGTTTTGTAAAATGGTGGGATATTCGAACGGAGAACTTCGTCAGCGCACCGCCGAGGACATTACTTTTGGCGAAGACATCGAAACCGGCCGGCAACTCGCGCAAAGCCTGATGCACGGAACGGCCCGTTATACCGGTGACAAACGTTACGTCCACAAGGACGGCCAGGTCCTTTGGGTAAGGCGCACGGCGAGCATCATTCGAAACGAGTCGGGTGAGCCCCTCCATTTTCTCCTCATGGTCGAAGACGTTTCCGAACGGAAGGCAAACGAAAAGGCCCTCCGTGAAGCCAAGGACGAAGCCGACCGCGCGAACCACGCCAAGAGTGATTTTCTTTCTCGAATGAGCCACGAATTGCGGACGCCGCTGAATTCGATCCTCGGCTTCGGTCAGCTGCTCGATCGGCACGCGCCGACCGACACTCAGCGGCCGCGAATTCGTTACATTCTGAGTGCGGGCCGCCACCTCCTGAGCCTCATCAATGAAGTCCTCGATATCAGCCGCATTGAAGCAGGCACTTTGCAGCTTTCGGTCGAACCGGTCTGCCTCGAGGAAGCGATCGGCGAGGCCCTCGATCTGATGCGTCCGCTGGCCGCGGAACGCACCATCACGCTTGCAACGAATTGTTCCCGCGACACCACCACTTATGTTCTCGCCGATCGCCAGCGGCTGAAACAAGTGCTGCTCAATTTGCTCTCGAACGCCGTGAAATACACCGCGATCCAGGGCAGTGTAAGCGTCTCGTTTGCGGAATCCAATAAGGGGCTTACTCGCATCCTGGTGCGCGATACCGGCGCCGGAATCCCGGTCGAAAAATTGGCGCGGCTTTTTACGCCGTTCGACCGCCTCGGCGCAGAACAATCGACTGTGGAAGGCACCGGCCTCGGCCTCGCCCTCTGTCAGCGTCTCGTCCAGGCGATGAACGGATCAATCGGCGTTAACAGTACGCTCGGAAATGGAAGCTCTTTTTGGCTGGAGCTTCCCCACGCGCAATCCCCCCTTCAAACTCTCACAAGCACAAGAACCGCATCCACCGGCGAACCCCAGCTCTCCCACGATTCCCGCCTTCTCTACATAGAAGACAACTTCTCGAACGTGACCCTGGTCGACCAGATGCTGGCGGAACGTCCCGGCGTCGAATTGATGACGGCGATGCAAGGGCGAGTCGGTCTAGAGCTGGCGCGCCAGCATGCACCCGATCTGATCCTGCTGGATCTGCATTTGCCCGACATGCCGGGTTGGCAAGTACTTGCACAGTTAAAAGCGGATCATCTGACGCGCGAGATACCAGTGGTGGTGATCAGTGCGGACGCCACCGCGCCCCAAATTAAACGCCTCCTTTCATCGGGTGCCCACGCCTATCTCACGAAGCCCTTCGATATTCCGGAATTCTTCGAAGTCATTGACGACGCGCTGGGTTTGGACATGGCAAAAGAAGAAGCCGCGGCCTAGTCCCGTTAGTTACAGAAAAATCTCAAGCCTGCGTAGGTGAATCGCGCGTTCGTCGCGCGAATGTGACGGCAAGCGCTTACGATTTGATTGATCGAGCCGCTCGCTCTTTCACGCTTTTCGTTAGACGGAACTCTAATAAATCTTGACGCGACTCCCGCGCTTCCAGTAAAAGCAACGGCGATTACGGGAAGCGATAATTCAACGATCTTCGGTAGGGACTCGTGGGCGGTGCCGAACCTTCGCTTGAAGGTCGATTTACGCGATCACCAGTTTCAGGGGTCGGGTCAACCGAACAAGCCGTAATTTCATGCGCCTCGTGAGGATGTCCTGGTTCCCAAACAGAATTGGAACAATACGGACTAGCCGCAAACACAAGGAGATTACGAAATGAAGTGGGTATAACGCGCCAATTGTCAAAGAGCGCCTACCGAAAGGCGAGCCCGGACGAAAAAGTTAACTGCACTCCTGATCGCTTTGGTTGCAGCCGCGGCGTCCGCGGATGCCGGTCTAGTCCACGAGTACGAGCTGGATGAACGGCCCATTTCACCTGGAGTGGGGGCAAAGGACAGGGCGGGATCCATCGACGGCACTTACAAAGGAGATGTAGCATCAACCACTGGCATTAGTGGTAACGCGGCTCACTTCGATGGAACGGATGGAAACGAAGATGGCATGTTTCTATCCAGTTACGGGTTGGTCCATGGGTTAAGCAATTTCACCGTGACGGCGTTTTTCCGACCTGACTCGGACTACGCGAGCGCGGATCGCTTCATTTATGCAGAATCCGCTGGGACTGGCGGTCCCGCAATGTTCCTGCGCCTCGGTGGTGGAGGGACGGTTGAATTCGGCATTAATTCCCTGGATGGCAGCAGTTACACCGGACACATCGCCGCGATCTCACCCGGCGCTCTCGATACAACGAAATGGTATCTCGCCGCTGCCGTCTACAGTAATCCTACCATAAGGGTGTATCTGTTCGATGCTGCCACCCGCGCACTCATCGGAACCTCAACCGCCTCCAACACCAATCCCGCCAACCGGACCTATTC
>JBBRDU010000117.1:0-8574 GCA_038203615.1 Chthoniobacterales bacterium | reverse complement strand
GAGTGAGTGCATCTTCGTCGCTTAGCACAATACTGAGAAAAGAGAGACGCGGAACGTGACGGCCCATGACGACGATGCAGACCGTCAGCGGAGTTGCGAGCACCAGTCCGAGCGGACCCCAAAGCCACGTCCAGAATACGGCCGCGACGATCAGCGCGATGGAGGAGACGCCGGTGTGCTTGCCGTAAAGCAGAGGTTCCAGCACGTTGTTGAGAATCACTTCGATTCCGCCGAAGAGCGCGACCGTCAACACCGGCATGGTCCACCCGGGCGAAACCGCCAGCGCCAGGAGCGTGGGAAGAACCGTGGCGACCCATGGCCCAATGTAGGGAATGAAGCGTAACACAATGCTGAGGACTCCCCAGAGCAAGGCATTCGGCACGCCGATGAACAGCAGCCCAATCGAGATACAGATGCCGTACGTTACGTTAACGAGAAGTTGCATGCGCAGATAACGCGAGACGCGATCGGCCGCGTCATCCAATGCGCGGGTCGTCGCGCTGATACGGCCCTGGCCAACCAGACGGATCAGCCGATTGCGCAAATCTTCGCGTTGAAACAGCATGCAGATGACCAGCACCAGCACCAAAGCCGCCGTGCCCAGCGGCCCGAGCAGTGGCGTGATGATGGTTTGCACCAGTTCGAACGGGTTCGCCTTCGAGGTTTCGATCACCTTCACGGAAACCGCCTGCGGGCTCGGATTCGGGGGCGACACGACGGCCGTTCCTGGTTTGCCGCGCTCCTGTGTAATGATTGGCGCGGCCGGGCCCGAACCGCCTGGCAGTTCTTCCTTCAGCTCATCCACCGTCTTGGAAAATTTCGTGAACACGCCATTCTTCGGAGCCCGAAAGGCGTGGAGTTTGGTGGTAATGTTGCCTTTGTATTCCGGCAGCTTCGTGGCCAGATCGACCAGTTGACGAGTCACCATCCATCCGGCGGCGCCAGTCGCCGTGAAAATCAACGCCACCACTAGGAGGACAGCGGCAATGCGTCCGATCCAGCGTTCGAGCCGACCCACTAATGGCGACAGAAGAAACGTCAGCAGAGCCGAGAGCGCGAGCGGGATGAGAAGCTCGCGCGCGAAATAAAGCGCGGCGATGACAAATGCCGTCAGGGCAACCGCCCAGAGGCCGACGAGAGCGTCAGCAGCAGCGATCTTATTCTTGGGCGTCGGCATGAGAAGGAGCGGATGGTCGGGAACTTATCACCGCCGCGGCCTCTGAGCGACTTGTCTTCGCGGTCTCGAAAAATATCTAATCTTGCGTGGATGGGTCATTTGTATTCTCCGGAATTTACGCGGACGCTGTCCGATGCGCGCACGATCCTGCCTGGCGGTTCTCACCCTGAGCCTGCTCGCCGCCAGGAGCGGAGCAGCCGCCTGGCCCGTGCGTGTGACGCCGGACTCTTACAACGCGGTCGGTCATCGCATTGAGGTCGATCATTTTGAGCCGAAGACAGGCGCAGTCGCGAAAGGGGCCGCCGTCGTTCTCTACGGAGCGGGTGGGATGATTTTTGATGGGCCTAGAATACGCCGCGTCGCGCAAGCCCTCGCGGAGGACGGATACGATGTTTCTCTCATCCACTATTTTAATCGGACGGGCACGCTGATCACGCGCGACCACACCATGCAACAAAACTTCAACGTGTGGCTGGACACGGTGCGCCAGGGAATCGAGCACGCGCGGTCGACCCACGGGCAGGGCCGGCCGGTCTACGTTTATGGTTATTCGCTCGGCGCGTTTTTGGCCATCGCCGCCGCCTCCGATAACCCCGGCGTAGCCGCCGTGGCGGAACATGCCGGCGGCATTTGGAATAATCAAAGGGAGCGGATCGGCCGGATGCCGCCGGTTTTGATTATACACGGCGAGGTGGACCAACGCGTCCCCCTGGAGAAGTACGCGCGACCGTTACGGGCAGAGCTGCAGCGCCGGAAAGGGAGCGTAAAGACGCACTTCTATGCGCAGGAGGGCCACGTCTTTTCTTCGACGGCCCTGCTCGATGTTCAACGCGAAGTTCCGCAGTTTTTCGATGCCCATCAAGGCCGCAAGGAAAGCGTTGCTGGACCCAATCGATCGGTCAACGGCGGACGAGGCGAAAGAGAAAGCTCAATAGCACGATGATGAATATCCCCGATCCGATCAGGCCAACCTAAAGCGGCGGATACGTGCGTTACGTCCGGGCAAGTCGCCGTTTGCACTCGGCATAGAGCGCGTCGTAGACGATAAACTCCCTCTCGAGAATTTCTTGATCGGCGAGTCCGAGCGCGCCGAAGCCGCCCGCGATCCAGCGCAATCCTTCGCCGGCGGGATGCGAATTCTTCGGATGCGAATCGGCTGCGCGCACGATCTCGCCGAGCAAAACGAGCGCGGGCTCGGTCAGTTTGTACTTCTTCAGGATGGAGTTGAACGAGACGTCGTCGCCATGATGACCGAGCTCACAGTCCGGCACGTCGAACACGATGCCATCATCCACTCTCGACCAATCGGTATCATGAGGGAGGAAAACGAATTCCGCCTCCGCATCGATAAAGTTTCGGATCAGCCAGGGACAGGCTACGCGATCCACTTTGATCTTCTCGCGTGTGATCCATTTCATGCTCGGCGTTCGCCCTTCAATTCTTCGCCTCCGTCGTGACGCCGAGCAAGCCCGTCACCATCAAGGCATCTTTGATCGATCGCGCCATATCTTTGGCGGCTCCCCTGCCCCAGTAATGAAAAAAGAGAATCCGCGGATTCTCATGAGTCATGTGGGAATGGATGGCCACGATGTTGATGCCGCTGCGGCGCAAGGCTTTCAAAGCGATTTGGAGTTGGTCCTCTTCCACCGCAAAATCGCCATCGACCACGGCATTGTCATCCGTTCCGGCAAAGGCCGCCCAGGTGTTCACGCCAATTTCCTTCCCGATATCGAAACCTTGCATCCTGGATTTCTTTCCGATCGTGAACTTCACCATCCCGTCCTTCGTGTCGCCGGCCAAGCCTAATATTTCATTGAGCGGCGCCGACGTGATAGAGCTCTTCTCCGGTAACGATTTTCCGCCGAATGTTGTCTGGGGCTGCGGATGGGCTGCGCGGATTTCCCTAATTTTGTCGTAAACCTTACGAACAGCCCCGGCCAGGTTTTCCAGACTGGCCATCCCTCCGATGTGCATGAAGTAAACTTTCGGCTCATCGAAGAAAAAGTGATTATGCAGGGCCGTCACATTGAGCCCGTTTTCCAAGGCGACGGACATGACCGGATTGACCTCATCCTCGAACAGAACGGTATCCCCCATCATCATCGCCCTGTCGTTAGCGCCGGCGAAGGCCGCCCACGTGCCGAGACCCATAAAGGGAGGCATCGACCAGCCGTCGACCGATACTTTCACGCCACTGCGCGGGAAGGTGACCTTATAAACGCCCTCTTCCTGGTTGAGCCTGCCTTTAAGACCGGTCAACTGATCGATCTTTGCCGTGTCGAGTGGATCACCAGCGGCGAAAAGATTGAGACTAACGATTCCAATTAGAACGAGAGTAATGAACCAGTGGTGAAGTTTCATAAGAAGGGTTCCTGTAACATCTGACATTAAGGCTTATTCAACCGTATAGCGGCGAATTTCTGCTTCATGACTGCCGCGATGGGGCACAGCGACAAACACGCTATTGAGTTCTGGAACGAATAATCCGGTTCGCGCTCCCGCCGCAGTTTCGAACGGGGCGCTCGCTTTGTAGGAATCACGATCAATTTGCTCGATAATATCCAGCCTGCCAGCGCCGCAAATGGCGTAAAGACAATGGCGCTTCTCATCATAAAAAACATCGTCGATGTCGCCGGAGGTTGCGATCGTCGTTACAACACTCCCTGACTCCGTACTTAACACGACCAATCGGGCGGGCGAGCGACACCCTACGAAAAGCCGGTGATTAGCCTCGTCCAGCGCCAGCGGGAAATTCGAGCTCGCACCATCTGTCGCCCAATTCGCGATGACTCTGGCTTGAGCGCGATCGACTACGGCTACGTCCCGCGCCGTGGGCGTGTTCACGAAGATGCGGGGACCTTGCGTCTCCAAGACGAAAGCTTCCGGATGCCCCGGCAGTCTTATGGAACCGACGTTTTTCCCAGTCTCGGTATCAATGATGCCGAGGCCGCCTTTGCCGTACCCGACATAAATCTTTCGCGTCGCATTGTCGTACCGCACATTGTCCGCGTCATCCTTGAAATCGACGTGGCCGAGCAGCGCGAACGATTTCCCATCATAGATGTTGCAAATGCCGTCCTTACCATTGGTCACATAGAGCCGGCCCGCGCCCGGGGCATAGCCGACGCCCTGCGGATTGCCCAGACCCGCGATGGAATGGACGCGTGCGGCTTTTTGCAAGTCAATGACCTCGACCGTGTCGTTACCGAGCGCACAAACAAAAAGCCTCTTTCCGAACGCATCGACCGCCAGGTGGTCAATACGTCCTGCGACTCCTGATAAGGAAATCGTCTGTGTGAGACGAAGAGTGGTGCCGCCGGTGAGGTGGCCCCCAGAAAAGGCCAAGCAACAGAGCACGGCGGCCACGACGACGCCGTATCTGTTGAGTCGTGACGCTCCATCAAGCCGCAAACCCAAATTCGCCACTCCCCGGTAGTCGGACCCTCGTTTCGTATCAGAAACAAAGGTTTAACATAAGCTTCGTCAACCTTCATTCCGCTCGGCAAGGTCGAGGCAGGGTACCGTATCAAGTCCTGAACGCGTCGAGCTCCTGCAAGGCGCGCGGTCAGCGGGCGATCAGGGCGAAGGCCCATAAAGCGAACGTCAACACCACCAGGCCAATAAGGATGGCGTAAACGATGCCATCCTGGCGACGGGCGCGCGCCGCGGCCACGGCGTAGGGAATTCGAGTGAAGGATATCATCGTATAAAGCGGCAGATAGATGCCGGGCAGCAAGCCCTCGAGCCCATGATCCAGCTTTTTCTTGGCGCGAAAGATTGGCGAGGCGGTTTTGTCGCGCATCTCAATGAAGTTTTCCACCGCTAATTCGGCGAGAGCGTCGGCGTTTTCTTTGCGTCGGTCGAAATAGACTTTGAAAGCGCGTTCCCGGTTATCGGGAAATTCCGCCAGGCATTCGTCGAGCACGACGCAATCTTCGAAGGCCGCGTTCATGCCCTGACCGTAAAACGGCACGACCGCATGGGCGGCGTCGCCGACCAGCGCGACCTTGTCTTGATAATGCCAGGGAGCGCAACGGATGGTCACGAGTGAGCCGGTCGGATTGGCCTGATACTCTTCGAGCAGCGCCGGCATGAGTGGCACGGCGTCAGGAAATTCTTCGTCAAAGAATCGGCGAACCTCGTCGTCCGTCCTGGTTGAGTCGAAGCTGCGCGGCCCTTTGAACTCCCAGAAGAGAGTGCAGGTGAAGGAACCGTCTGGATTGGGCAGCGCGATCATCATAAAACTTTTGCGCGGCCAGATATGGAGCGCCTCCTTTTCCATTCGCCAGCGGCCATCCGACGCCGGAGGGATCGTGAGTTCCTTGTAGCCGTGAGCGAGATAGCTCTCGTGATACTTGAAACTGTTCAGACGCCGTTGCATCGATTGGCGCACCGCGGAGAACGCGCCATCGACTCCGATCACCGCGTCACCGGTGGATTGGACGACTTGCTTTGTTTCCGTGTTGAGAAGCTGGGCGGTGGCAGAATCCAGATCGACGTCGGTGCATTGATGATTGAACACGACGCGCACATTCGGATAACGCAGGGCCGCCTCGATTACGCTCGTGTTGAGCGCAGCGCGGCCAATTGAGTTGATATGTTTGTTTGGATCGCGGTCATATGGCGCGAAATGGAGTTCGCCCGACTTATCATGGATCATGCGGCCGCGCATGGGGATGGCGTGTTGGAGCACTTCGTCGGCGATACCGAGTTGCTCAAGCGCGTGGATCCCGCGCGTGGACAGAGCCAGATTGATGGAGCGGCCGCCCACGAAATTGCCCGCGCGCGGGTCGGCCCGGCGTTCGAACAGATCGACCTCGTGGCCGCGCCGCCCGAAGTAGGCGGCGAGCAAGCCGCCCGCTAATCCGCTTCCGATCATGGTGAATTTTGCCACGGCTCAAGAATCTACCAATCAGGAATTCAGGAAAGAAGGAAAACGGCTTTGAACGCAATGAGAGGCGGTCTGCTAGCGAAGGTTTCTAGATCGCGCGTGACGGAATTTCGATGTAGCCTCCCCGAATCGCTTTGGCATTTTTTATGAAGACACTCTCACTTTTGATGGTCATGGGCGCGGTTGTGGTCTCTCTCGTATCGGGTTGCAGTTCCGGCCCGAGCCCCGAGCAACAGACGCGGGAACAGCGGGAAGAACAAGATGCCGCCAAACATCGCGCCAACTTCTTTAACACCAGCCCGCCGCCTCTCGCCGAGCCCGGACACTAGACTGCCTCGCACCACGGGCACAAGGTCGACATTGACTCCGTGGCCGCTGTGACCTCCGTGCAAGGACGCTTCGTCGTGATGGACCGGGAAGCGGACGTCAGTGCCTGGCCACCGTTCTCTTTGGTTTTTCCGTCTTGCTCGGCTGAGCAGTCTGCAGCCAGGCGGTTTCTTGCCTGTCTTCCTTCCATGCCGTGATTCCGGAATGGGGGGCACGGCCGAATTGGGTAATGTGCTGTCCCAATTCGTATTCGTAGTCTTTTCTGATTGGACACCAAAATAATCGGCCAGCGTGGCGCCAGGCGTCGAGGACGATTCCATCCAGGAAAGGTTGGTTGCGCGCAGTGGCGACCAGGCAATTGCTTTCGTCCGCGGTGGGCGCATAAGCAGCACCCCAGTGCAGCACGAGCGTCTTGAACTTGAGTTGTTTCAGACGCGTGCCGATATCGCGCGCGAAATGGGCGCAGTAGCCACGTTGTCGCTCGCCAATGTTGATGAGGAAGTTGTGAAACGCGGGGTCCCCGGTCATCCGATATTCGCGTGCGAGACTGCGCGCGGTGTTGTGCACGGTCACCGACAACAGCTCGGCTTCGCCCGGATCCACATCCGGCGCGAGCGCCACCAGCGCGTCGCGCAACTCCTTGATCGACTGCTCGTCTCTCGCCCAGGCTGCGCCTGTCCAAACGGTGAAGATAAAGATGAAAACGACCTTGGGATTCACCTTGAGAAAGTTCATTAGCATGGCGACGTCGCTCTTGAAAAAAGTGAATTAGCCGTCTGCCATCCTACCGATGCTCGGACAGCATCCTGGCGAAGCGCCAGGCCTCGTGGAATGTGTTATAAAGCGGGGCCGGCGCGGCGCGAATCACGTTCGGTTCGCGAAAATCGCACTTCACGCCGGCGGCTTCCAGGGCGGCGAATAGCTCCTTCGGATGCTCATGCACCAGGATGGAGAGCTGACAGCCGCGCTCATCGGCGCCGCGCGGAGTGATCACGCTAAACAGCCTGGTTGATGCCTGATCCAAGAGAAATTGGAGGTAGTCAGTCAATTGGATCGATTTCGTCCGCAATGATTCCATGCCGCCAGCCTCATCGAAGATTGCGAGCGAGGCGCGGAGCGGAGCCATGGACAGGATCGGCGGGTTGCTGATCTGCCAGGAATCCGCCGATGGCACCGGCACGAAGTCCGGCTCGAGCTGCAGGCGGAACCTGGTCGACGGATCATTCCCCCACCAGCCGGCCAGACGCGGCAACGCGCGGTCCGTGGCATGCCGCTCGTGCACGAACGCCCCCGCCACGGCGCCAGGGCCGGCATTCAGATACTTGTAGGAACACCACACGGCAAAATCGACGTTCCAATCGTGCAGGGTGAGCGGCACATTGCCGATGGCGTGCGCCAGATCAATGCCAACCACACAGCCCCGCTTCTGGGCGAGCGCCGTGATTTCCCTGATTTTGAACATTTGGCCAGTGAAAAAATTGATACCGGCAAAGAGCACGAGGGCAATCTGGTCGCCATGCTGCTCCAGCATGGCCTCGACGTCTTCTTCCCGAACCGTCAACTCCCCCTCGCGCGGTCGCGCCAGGACCAGCGCCTCGTCCGGGTTGAAGCCGTGATGGAGGATCTGCGATTTGATGGCGTAGGTGTCGGAAGGGAAAGCCGGCTCTTCCATCAGGATCTTGCAGCGCGCCGCGGTCGGCCGGTAGAACGTGGCCATCATCAGGTGCAGGTTCACGGTCAGGCTGTTCATGCAAACCACCTCGCTCGGCTTCGCCCCGATCAGGCGGGCGGTCGGTTCGCGCAAGGTCTCGTGATACGTGTACCACGGCGTGTGCGCGCCAAGGTGGGCATCGACCGCCAGGGTGGCCCAATCGTCCAACTCTTGTTCGACGATCTTTCTCGCGGTTTTCGGCATCAGGCCGAGCGAGTTCCCCGCGAAGTAGATGAGCGGCTGGCCGTCCGGGCCGGGCGGCAGATGAAATTTATCGCGGAAATGCCGGAGCGGATCCTCGGCATCGAGCTGACGCGCGAATGATTCGTCGGCGGAGAAAGTCATTGTCATAAAGCAGCCGCAAACGTTCAACGTCCAACGCCCAACGTCCAACGCTCAATTCAGAAACCGACAGGATTGCCCGATCCCGTCTTGGCGGGACGAGACCCAAAATCCAGAAAATCTCTC
>JBBRDU010000116.1:0-8625 GCA_038203615.1 Chthoniobacterales bacterium | reverse complement strand
TTTGCGGGTATGTTTTGGACGATCCCCGATTGGTTGGTGACGAGGGAGAGTAACGTGTCGATCACATTGTCGCCAAGGCGGCGGCCATTCGGAAAACCGGCGCCGGCATTGTCGCCTCCTCCGGGACCGGAGTTGGCCGTTGTTAGATTCAGGCGAAGGTAGTCGCCCTTGGTCACGGCAATACTCGCGAGGATGTTAATATTCGCGCTGTTCGTGCCAAGAGCCGTGAGGGTCGCGATAATAGAATTCGCGAAAACACCCGCCGCATCATCCTGGGGCGTCGCGAGATTGTACTCATCTTTGCGGGAAAAGGGAGTGAGGGCAGTATTGACGCCGGGAACACCCGCGCGATCCACTTGGCGCACCAGGCCAAAGTCGATGGCGCCCGGCGTGGTGACTCCCAAGTCATAGATCTCCACCAGCCCGACACCCGAGGTGCCACCGACACCCGACAAAATGGCCGTGTATGCACCCGGCGAAAGGATGGCGATGATGGCGGATTCGCGAGTGTCACCCGGGGCAAAAGGCGTGGCGGAGATTTCCGCGGCCTGGGTCTGCTGCCAATTGTCATTGGAGGCCAAAACCGTCCCCGTGGAGTCGTAGAGAGCAAGCTGCGGATCGGCCAGCGCGCCTGCCACGCCTCGCGCGGTGAGGGTGGGGCCAATACCGCGCACAATCACCCGTTTTGGCGAAGTGCCAGCAATCACAAAACCACCGATGAGGACGTTGGCGCCCACGTCGACGCGGCCGCGGGTCGCCAGGTTGATCACGGCGGGATCAAAATGCCGGCTCGCCCGAAACGTCGCTCCGTAGAGGCCAAGGGTATTGTTCGTGACCGGAGTGAGCAGTGCGGCCGGTATGCTCAACGCGATGGACATCGTGTTGTATCCCGCGAAGGTATCCCGTGCACGGTTGAATTGCGTCGGATCCGGGGCGCCGGCCAGGACGGACGCGGTGAAACGACCGAACGCGGGAATGTCGAAAATGAACGGATCATCGACTTCGCCGGCAAAGAATTTCACGTTCGAGGCCGAATCGGTCGAGACCACCTGCGTGGGTGGCGCCGTGGTCAACGACGGGTTTGTGGCGGGGGCCGTGAAAGAAAACACGGTCGAGGTGCCTCGGACCATTTTTACCGTCGCATTTTGCGCGGTTGAACTGCTCGTCCGCGGGGAAAAGGTTACCGAGATGGTCGCATCCGGTATGGCATCACCGTTGGTTTCCAAATAGAGACGATATTCAATGGAGGGGTCAAAAATGCCCATGTTCGAAGCCTCGCCCGGCACAAGAAATCCGCGGGTCGTCATCGCCACCACCACGCGGGTGTTGTCCGTGGGATCAAGGTAGAGAAAAACGTCGCCAATATCCGCCGAGGGATCATTGGACGCAGACGGACCGTCGCCGTGGTCCGCGGCCTGGGAGAGAGAGGGGTTCAGCGCTACCGCGGCCAGAAGGCAAAATCCGACGGCGGCAGAATGAAACGGTCGGATATATCTATTTAGTAAGGAATTGTAAGCGGTCATAACAGGAGCTGCGGGGTGGGAAGAAGGAGAATTGAATGTGCGATGCAAACGAACGACGACTTCGAGTGTGCCTATTGCTACGACACTCGGCGAGACTTTGGTTGCGAAAATCTAAAAATATCTTATCTCGTGGGATTTGCGCTTAGACCGCAACCCGTGCACGAACTGGCCCGGACGATGAAGCGCGGGATCGGCCTGTCGGCTCTGGTAGGGATGATTCACGTTCACCCCACTTTTTCAGAGTCGATTCGAGCCGCGAGCGAGAAGTTTCGTCTGGTGGGGGGTGACCTCCAGGCAAAAGCGGATGTTCGCTTGGTTATCCCGGCGCGATCGCAAGAAAGTGGAACGGAGACAATGGGTCTAGATCGACGACTTCACCATCATCGAACCGAATTCCTTCACCGCGGGAAGCGAAGCGCGCTCTGCCGCGATGGCCGCAAGTCGAACTTCGGTGGCACCTTCCGGCGCGGCAACGAACAGGAATGGCGTGTCGGTCAGGCCGCTCGCCTCGATCTTGGTCTCTTTCCAGGCGTTTCGTGGCGGCGGGGCGGGGCGACGATTCTGATGTCGACATTTCGCACGATGGCGCGTGCAAAGTGCATGGAAGCGAGGGGGGGGTGCGGCGCGCAGAAACGACAACGTGTCGGTTAAACCAATGGAGCCCGGGCACAAACGAAAGGCGGCCGGCGGATGGCACGCACCGTGCAAAGAGGTTGAGGTACCCGGTGCCGATCAGCCAGTCGTTGGATGACGAGACCGTACTCTAGAAAACTATGAAACCTATTACTCCCCTGATCATCGTCGCCTGCGCCATGACGAGCTTTGCCTCCGCGCAAACGCCCACTCCCAACGCATCCACCCCCGCCGGTACTGACGCGAATAATACCGCGCGAAACGCCGGCGACGCGTCTCGCACCGTGGCGACCGCCGATCGCCAGGGCAACAGCGAATCAGATCTAAAGTTAGTTCAGACCATCCGGAAGAACGTGATGGCGAGCGACGCCCTGAGTTTTGGGGCGAAGAACTGCAAGATCATTGTCCTCGACGGTTCCGTCGTCCTCCGCGGCCCGGTGGACAGCCAAAAGGAGAAGGAAGTCATTTCTTCCATCGCCATGGAGGCAGCCGGCAAAGGCAAAGTGACCGATGCGCTCGAAGTCAAAATGAAGGGCAAGTGATTGCCACCCACTCAGAAAAACAACCCAGCCAAATTCGATCCCACGATTAACCCACATCCTTAATTAAACATGAAAACTTCAGCCCTTTGTATTGCCAAAACGACTGCGCAGGCCGACGGCATCGTCAACCAGTTGACGATCGCCGGCTTCTCGCAAAATGATATCTCGGTCCTGTTTCCGGACAAGGAATCCACGCGTGACTTCGCGCACCAGAAGGAAACCAAACTACCCGAAGGTGCCACCATTGGCGCTGGAACGGGTGGCGTCGTCGGCGCGACGGTCGGCCTTCTGGCCGGCATCGGAGCGCTGGCCATTCCCGGCGTCGGGCCATTTATCGCCGCGGGACCCATCATGGCCGCGTTGAGCGGCGGTGCCATCGGCGCCGGCGTCGGCGGAATCGCCGGTGCACTCATCGGCCTCGGCATTCCCGAGTATGAAGCGAAGCGTTACGAAGGTAAAATCAAGGAGGGTGGCATCCTGATTTCGACCCATTGTGATACTTCGGAACAGATAAAGCACGCGAAGGACATCTACGACAAGGCCGGTGCGGAGGACATTTCGTCCACGACTGAAGCTTCGGCGGACGTCAAGGCCGACTCAGGTCACTAAACTCTCGATTCAAAATGGGAGTGTCACCGTCTCCGGTGATACTCCCATCTTTCTTTTTCCCACCATGCTCCACCATCACTCCACCTTGCATGATCTCCTCGTGGTGCAGCTGAAGGATGTTTACAGCGGTGAATCTCAACTGGCGTGCGAGGCGCTGCCAAAGATGATTTACCGTTCGACCAATCCCGGTTTGTCCGAGTTGCTGACGGATCACCTTTCCGAAACCAAGGGCCAAATCAGGCGTTTGGATCACATTGCGGGTTTGCTGGGGGTGAACCTTTCCAAAAGTCATTCACCCGCGATGGAGGGGCTTTTGACCGCGGCTTTCGCCTGGATGAATCAGGAGTCCGGGCCAGAAATTCTGGACGCTGGGATCGTCGCGAACGCCCAGCGCATCGAGCAGTACGAAATCGGCGCGTATCAAGCCACGTGCTCGTTCTCGACGCTTTTAGGGGAAACCACTTCCGCGGATCTGTTACGCGAATCCATTCGCGAAAAGCAGGCGTTTAGTGACGCCATTTCCGCCGCGGCGGAGACCCTGTTTCAGGTGGCGGCGAATGCGAGAGTCCGCTTCAAGCCGATGGATCGAACCACGCTTTCCGGTCGATCGGGACGGTTGCCGAATAACGGCCAAAATTTTGTGGAAGTCACGCTTCGGCATTCTTGACGTTTTCGATCAATGCCCGGATTTCCCGATGGTGGCAGATTGGCTTAAGCGCGCGGAGCGACCCCCCCCGCGTCTGGAAGTCCGTCGAACTTGGCCAAACCGTAAACGTGGCACCCGACAGCCTTAGGAGTTGAGTTTTGAACCTAACGCCGTCAATGCTTGAATCGCCAAGGCCGCCTATTTTTCATTCCGAGCCAAATGACAATCAAGTCGCTGAGCGAGAATCGCGCCTTCAAGCTACTCCGGGAGACGTTTGATGCTTGGATGGAGGATAATGCGCTCCGATTGAGCGCGGCTCTTTCGTACTACTCGATTTTTTCCATCGCTCCGCTGCTGGTGATCGCCATCAGCATTGCCGGTCTGGTCTTGGGCGAGACAGCCGTTCGGGGCCAGCTCGGCCCACAGCTTGAATCCTATATTGGGACCCAGGCGGCTGCCGGGGTGCAAGCGATGATCCAGAGCGCGTCCAAGCCATCGGATAGTTGGCTCGGAACCATTTTTGGCTTTCTGCTTTTGGTGCTTGGCGCTTCCGGGGTGTTTGGTCAACTCAAGGACGCGCTGAACACAATCTGGGGCGTGCAAGCAAAGGGTGGGTCGGGGGTCTGGAGATTCCTTCGCGCGCACCTGCTGAACTTCGGGGTGGTGCTGGCCATCGGCTTTCTTCTGCTGACTTCCCTGCTGCTGACCACCGTCCTCGCAGCGTTCAACGGCTACTTTGAACAGGCTATTGGAATGCCGAAATTCGTCGGTTTGCTCTTTGGTTTTATCCTATCGTTTGGTGTGGTCACGGTGCTCTTTGCCTTCATTTTCAAAGTCCTGCCCGATGCCCAGATAGAGTGGCGCGACGTTTGGATCGGTGCGGCCTTTACGGCGTTTTTGTTCGAGCTGGGAAAATTCGGGCTCAGTATCTATTTAGGTCGCGAAAGTACCGCATCCGGTTTCGGAGCAGCGGGATCCGTCGTGCTGCTCCTGCTTTGGGTGTATTATGCTTCTTGCATTCTGCTCTTCGGAGCGGAATTCACTCAGGTTTACGCGCGTTCAAAGGCTCACCACATCGAACCCGAGGCGGGCGCCGAGCGCGTGGCCGATGGGGCGCAGGCGACGGAGGGTTTAGCGCCAGGCACGGTGGTTGAGACCGCCCCAGCGAAACCACGGGTTCCGGCCGGGCCCCGATCTTAACGCGCCGCAGCGCTCACCAAGCCAAAAGGGGTAGCGCCCGCAAAATGCGCGTTTCACGTCCCCGCGGGCTGGGTGGAAGATAAGAAGTCGATCGGATCGAAAACCGGTCGGACTCACTTCCCGGAAACTCTTGCACGCAGCAGCCACCCGGGCCGCGAACGATTCATGAGCAAAGGGCCGTGTTCTTCCACGAGAACAGGCGGCCCCGCTCCTTCCCAATAATCAAATTATGAACCACAACAATCCGACCGATCCATTTCAGACCAGCACCACCCACGCTGCCGTCGAAGGCGCAGCGCAGACCTGGGAAACGACCACCACCAAGGCTGCCGTCGAAGGCGCGGCGCAGGCCTGGGAAACGACGAAGGCGAAGGCCGGCGAAGCATTGCAATCCGGCGGACGGTACGTGCAGGACAACCCCGGCACATCCGTGCTGAGTGTGTTCGGCGGCGGACTCCTCCTCGGCGTCTTGATCGGTTGGAGTCTGGCGACTGAAGAAAAGGACGACTACGCGGAAAGCGCGCGCAAATTCTTCAAGCGCTGGGGCCACAAGTTGAATTTGGACTAACGCCACTCCCGCTCATCAAAATATGACGCCATCCTTTGAAAACAATTTTGCGGAGCCTGCGGCTCGGAGCCCTGAACAATTCATCGCGGACAAATACCACGATCTTCGGACCAATGCGCAGCGCCGGCTCGCCGAGGTGGACGCGCACACCAAGCTTCACCCCCACCAGACAATACTGTGGGCGCTCGGGGCGGGCTATGCGCTGAGGGTTCTTCCAACGACGCGGATCCTGGCCGGCGTAACTCGACTAGCCGTGGCGTTGCTAAAGCCCGCGGCGGTCGCCTATGGCGTGTCTAAGCTCTGGCAGGTTTCAAGAGAACACTTGCCGTCAGATCGGTCATAGAAAGCCCTCCTCCTGGTGGCGGCGCTTGGAGTGCTGTCGTCCCGCCGGGCAGATGTGATCGTCCCATCTCAGACGCGGCGAATTGTTCGCCAGAAGCAACTACGAGTATCGACACCGGGATGGGAGCATGACATAATATTGACTGCGGAAAGCACTTCGACTGTGCACGGGCACCCTTCGCGGCTCCGCGCCTGTTTCATGAAGCCCCCTCTGAAGCAAAAGCCGCTCACGAAAGCTGCCGCGGCGAAAACTGCAGAGGCGAAAACGGCAGAGGCGAAACCTGCGGCGGCGAAACCGAAAGACGTCATCGCGACGCAACAGCGCGCGAGTGTAGCGACCACCGGCGACCAGCGGCCAAAGGCAGGTTTTCCCATCGTCGGAGTCGGCGCCTCGGCGGGGGGCTTCGAGGCGTTCCGGGATTTGCTGAAACATCTTCCGGCGGACACCGGCATGGGTTTTGTGCTCGTGCAGCATCTGGATCCGCAACATGAGAGTGCGCTCACGCATTTGCTCGCGCGCGGCACGAAGATGCCCGTTCGGGAAGTGACGCAAAATATGCGCGTGACTCCGAATGCGATTTTTGTGATTCCACCGAATACCAGCATGGCGATCTCCGGCGGCCTGCTGAAGCTGACGCCTCGAAGCAAAATTCGAGGCGCGACTCGTTCGATCGATTTCTTTTTTGAGGCCTTGGCGCAGGATCAGCGCGAGCGCGCGATTGGGGTGGTGCTTTCGGGCACCGCGTCGGACGGCACCCTCGGCCTGGAGGCGATCAAGGCGGAGGGCGGCGTGACGTTCGCGCAGGATTCCACCGCGAAGTATGATTCGATGCCGCGCAGCGCGATCACGGCCGGGTGCGTGGATTTCGTGCTCTCACCGGAAGCGATGGCGGCCGAGCTGGTGCGCATTGCGAAGCATCCCTTTGTTTTGCAGGGTTCCGGCGAGAACGGCGCGGAGATGCACGCAGAGCGCGAGCGCGAGGCGGACCAGCACGGCAGAATAGATGCGCCGCTGGCCTCGGGTGGACGCGGTATCCCGCGGACCGGCTCGCTGCGGGCGAAGGCCGAGGCGGCGGCGGGACAAGGCCATGCAGATGCGCGGGCCGAGGAGTTCAAGAACGTGCTGCTCCTTTTACGCAAGCACTGCGGCGTCGATTTTACTTTGTACAAATCGAGCACGATCCAGCGCCGGGTGATGCGGCGCCTGTTGCTGAACAAGCATGAAACGCTGACGGAGTATGCCGCGTTTCTGAAGGGCAACGTCAAGGAACTCAACGCTCTTTATTCCGACGTGCTCATCAGTGTGACGAGTTTTTTCCGCAATCCGGAGGCGTTTGAGGCACTCAAACAAAAAATCTTCCCCCAACTCCTCGCGAAGCGCGCGCGCGATGAGCCGATCCGCATCTGGGTCCTCGGCTGCTCCACCGGCCAGGAAGCTTATTCGCTGGCCATGACCTTTGCGGAAGTGGTCACTGGGGCCGATCCGGCGCCAAGGCTCCAGATCTTCGCCACGGATCTCAACGACGCGCTCCTGGAGAAGGCGCGCGCCGGTTTGTACGCGAAAGCGGTTTCCGAAGACGTTTCGCCGGAACGCTTGCGGCGTTTTTTCGTGGAGGAGGAGGGCGGATACCGGGTGAGCAAGGATTTGCGCGAGCGGGTCGTCTTTGCCCGCCAGAATGTGATGAGTGACCCGCCCTTTTCGCGCATGGACCTGATCAGTTGCCGAAATCTCCTGATCTATCTCGAAGCGGATTTGCAGAAAAAAATCATGCCGGCGTTTCACTACGCGCTGAAATCCGGAGGGTTCCTTTTTCTCGGGGGCAGTGAATCGGTCGGATCCTTCACGAACCTTTTTGCGCCCGCCGACAAGAAGCAGAAGATTTTTTCTCGGAAAGCGGGGCCATCGCCGGCCTTTCGTTTGCCGTTGCCGCCGCAGCGTGCCACCCAGGCTTCGCCCGGTCGTCGTCCTCCGGGAGCGCCCGACGCCGAGCTCGCGATCGCGGAATCGGGTCGGGGCGAGTTCAACGCGCAGCGCGAGGCGGATCGCATTTCGGTCAGCCAGTTTGCGCCGCCGGGAGTCCTCATCAATGAGGAGATGGAGGTGCTGCAGTTTCGCGGAGCGACGGGCGGGTACTTGGAACCACCGACGGGGAAAGCCAGCTTCGACCTGCTCAAAATGGCGCGCGATGGGCTGATGTTGCCGCTGCGCGCGGCGATCCACAAAGCCAAGCGGGAGAACAAGCCCGTGCGTCGCGAGGGCGTCCGCGTCCGCCAAGATGGTGGAACGCGGTCCGTGAACCTGCAGGTCATTCCCCTTCGCAACTTAAAGGAGCGCTGCTTTCTCATTTTATTTGAGGAAGCGGGCGTCGCCTCTCATCCTTCGCGTAAGTCCCCGAAGTCCCCTGAGACTGGCCGCACGAATAAGTCAGATCGCGTGTCCGGCACCCCAGCCAAACGGATCGCCGGACTAGAACGAGAGCTGGTGGAAACGCGCGATTATGTCCAGTCCATCCAGGAACAAAATGAATCGGTCAACGAGGAGCTGCAGGCGTCGAGCGAGGA
>JBBRDU010000115.1:0-9145 GCA_038203615.1 Chthoniobacterales bacterium | reverse complement strand
CGTGGACTGGACCAACTACCTGAAGAAAGGCTCCATCCTTTTTAACACGGGCGCCGATCTCTTCAGTCAACCGTATGGGACGCAAACCGTGGACTCGCTCCCGCGCGTTCCGACCACCACCAAGACCGCCTTGTCGGATGTCGCCGACACGAGCTTCTGGTCTCCCTACCAGTAAAAGTCTTCGCAATTCATTCTCCTGTCATCGGGTTCTCCGGTGGCAGGGAATGAGGTGCGAAGAAGACCGGAATCAGCCCGCGTTGATCACCTCTGTAACGCACTAAAATATAGAAGGATGACAGCGGTTATGCTTAAGAAGTTCACAACCAAACGCGCCGGTTTCACGCTGGTGGAAATCATGATCGTCGTAGCGATCATTGCGTTGCTCGCCGCCATCGCCGTCCCTGGATTCCTGCGCGCGCGCAAACGTTCCCAAGCCTCCAAGATCCTGAACGACCTGCGCATGATCGATTCAGCCGTCGACCAGTACGCCATCGAGACGAGCAAGAAGTCGGGCGATCCCATCGCTGTGTCCGACTGGACGAATTACATCAAGAAAGACATCAGTCTCTATGTGACAGGTCGGGATTTGTTCGGGGACGACTACGGCACGCAGACCGTGGATTCGCTGCCGAAAGCTCCGGCCGCCGCCTGGAATGCTTTGTCGGACGTGGCTGATACTACTTTCTGGTCGCCTTACGGTCACTTCTAAGATGGTCGCCCGCGCCAAAATTAGCGTGGGGAATTATCCGATTTAGCCGGAGCGGAAGAAGGCCAGTCCTTCTTGCGCTCTCTGCTCTCAACCCGCAGTGAATCAACCCAATGCCACAAAGAATGAGCGCGGCTTCCGCTGCGTCGTTAGGGCGTACAGCGCCAAGCAATGGTTGCGCTGCCTGCTCCTCGCCCTGATCGGGTTCGCCGTCCGCATCCCGGCCTTGCAAGGACAGTCGATCTGGGACGACGATTATCTGACCAGGGCGAATCCATTCATCAAGAGCCCTTTATTTGTTCTTGAGGTTTTCCGGCATCACCTTTTCCCGGAATCATACTCAGCCCACTACCGGCCGGTGCAGAACATCTCCTATATCGTCGATTACCTGCTCTGGAATGGGAACTTCTACGGGTTCCACCTCTCCAGCCTTCTCTTTCATGTCGCGGCCGGCGTCCTCCTCTATTTACTCCTGCGGAAACTGCTGGAGGGTCTCGTCCAGGGAACGGTCCTCGCTTCGCCGGGCGATCCAGCGAGGTCCGCCGCCCGCGTTTCCTGGTTTGCCTTCTTTATTGCCCTTCTCTGGGTCGTGCACCCCGTTCATAGCGCCGCCGTCGATTACGTTTCAGGCCGGGCCGATAGTCTCGGTGTTTTCTTTGGCTGCCTCGGCGCTCTTCTTTTCCTCAAGGCCCGGACTCTCCCGGCTCGCAGCTTGCGCTGGCTAACCTTCGCCGCTGCGTGGTTCACCGGTCTGCTCGCGCTCTGCTCCCGCGAAAGCGCTTGCCTCTGGCCGGTACTCTTTCTCCTCTACCTCTTCTGCTTCGAGCGGACGATGAAATCGCGGCGGCGCTGGCTCACGGTCGCGGCCTGCCTGCTGCTGTTCGCCACTTATTATGGATTGCGCCAGTTACCCTCGGCCCGGCCAACGGAAGGGCCTTCGTCGGGCTGGTCGGCCCCTTTGCGCGGAGTTCTGATGCTGCGGGCCCTTGGCGATTACGGGCGCCTGATGTTTTACCCGGCCAACCTGCATATGGAGCGGACGGTTTTCAGCGCTAGCGCTTTTGGAAGTGAGCAGGGTCGGCAGAACGCGATTGCCATGGAGTATCTTTCACTCGCCGGATTGGCCGTTGTCGCCGGGTTTATTTTCCTTTGTTCGCGGCGTGGACCGGGACAACGCACCCGCATTTTTGGCGCGGTCTGGTTCATTATGGCCTATCTGCCCACTTCCAACCTGGTCGAGCTCAACGCCACCGTGGCGGAGCATTGGCTCTACCTGCCGAGCATCGGATTCATCATCTTTGTGGCGGGCTGCGTCATGGATCTGCCGGTCAAATGGCGACAGGTCAGCGTCGGTCTTGCCTGCCTTGCCGTCGTCGCCTTGGGAGTGCGCAGCGCCATTCGGAGCAGCGACTGGGAATCGAATGAAGTATTTGCCCGCCGCACCATTGCCGCCGGCGGGAGTAGCATCCGGGTCGCACTGCTTCTCGGACAGGTCTACCTAAACCGGGGCGATGACGTGGAAGCGGAACGTCTTTTCCGGAAGGCCCTGCAGATGTGCCCGGAATATCCGACCGCCCGGAATAACCTCGCGACTGCCCTCGTGCACCAGGGAAAGGAAAAAGAAGCGGAAGGCCTCTTCGCCGAAGCGACCAAGACAGCGCACGAAATGCGAAAAGATTACCCGAGAACCTGGATCGCGGCGCTCAATCTGGCGCGGATGCGGGTCGATCAAAAAAATCCATCGGACGCCATTGGGATTCTGGAACGAGCCCGGCAGGATTACCCGAACACATGGGAATTGGTCCGGGCCGAGACTGAACTGCTGCGCGAAGATAACAAGATGGACGAAGCGATGGGCTTGATCCGTCCATTCGCCGAGAAAAATTGGTGGCACCACGATGCCTGGATGGCGGTGGGACGCTTGTACGCACAACAAGGCAAAGTCGATGCCGCCACAGTCGTGCTACGTCGTACCAGCTGGCTCGATATGCACGAAACCGATGCGCTCAATTTGCTTGCTCTGATTCGGATGCGCCAAAACCGCATGGACGACGCCCTGCAAACGCAGCGCCAGGCCGTGGCGCGCCAGCCCGATGAGCCCCAGCAGTATCTGCTCTTATCGAACCTTTTGGATAAGGCGGGGCGGCAGAACGAAGCGCGTCTCGCGCTCGACCAGGTCACCCGCCTGCGTTCACTGGCCAGTGCCAGTAACGTCGTCAACTAGCCCGCCACCAAGGCGCTCGTTTGACTTCGCTGGTCGATGCGATAGCATCGCGCCTCCGTTGCCGTGTTATGGCCGCGCGCATCTACACCGATTCGAAAATCAAGAGTCGCGCCTTGCTGGGCAAAACATGTGCGGTCATTGGTTTTGGCTCTCAAGGGCGCGCCCAGGCTCTCAACTTGCGCGATAGCGGCGTCAAAGTAGTGGTCGGCCTTTATCCAGGCAGTCCGTCCCGCGCCGCAGCCAAAAAGGCTGGCTTCAAAGTAACGAACACGGCCGAAGCCGTGCGTGTTTCGGACATTGTGTTCCTCGCCCTTCCCGACACAAAAATCCCGGAAGTGTTCGAGCGCGATGTCGCCCCCCATCTGCGCGCTGGTCAGGCTCTTCTTCTCGCGCACGGATTCGCCATTCACTACCGGACGATTGTTCCACCCAGGAATGTGGATGTGGTCATGGTGGCGCCGAAAGGGCTTGGGCCGATGGTGCGGCGTGAGTTTGTGGCGGGATGTGGCGTCCCCGGGTTGATCGCAGTGCATCAGGATGCGACGGGACAGGCTCGGCAGATTGCCCTGGGTTGGGCCAAAGCGATCGGCTGCGGGCGAGCCGGCGTCATCGAAACAAACTTTCGAGACGAGACGGAGACTGATCTTTTTGGGGAACAAGCGGTCTTATGCGGCGGCGTCTCGGCTTTGATCCGGGACGGTTTTGACACCCTGGTAGAGGCTGGCTACGCCCCGGAACTGGCCTACTTCGAGTGTCTGCATGAATTGAAGTTCATCGTCGACTTGATTCATGAGCAGGGGTTATCCGGCATGCGAGCGCTCATCTCCGAAACCGCCCGTTGGGGCGAACTGACGGTCGGACCGCAAATCATCGATGGCCGCGTGCGCGCCAACATGAAGAAGGCGCTGCGGAACATCCGCACCGGGAAGTTTGCTCGAGGCTTCATGCGCGAAATGCGGGAGGGCCGGAAACGTTATGACAGATTGATCCGCGAGCTGAAAAAACACCCGATCGAGGCGACCGGGAAGCGTTTGCGCGGGATCGCGCGTGAGGGGAAGAAGAAATAAGACCACCCCTGCGCTGCACAAGCGTGCAGCGCTCTGCCACGGGATGGAAGCGTTCGCCTTAGTTAGGCGACTTGTTACCCATGACGTCCATGGGCGAGCTGGTCGTCGGAATTCCGCGGATTCTGTCGCAAGGCAACGGGATACCCGAAGAGGTAGTCATGACATAGCAGGCCCTCATTGATTTAGGCTTTGCCAGTTTAACAGCCGGCTTGCCCGGATCAGCCAAGGCTGACGCGCCCAGCGCCAGCGCCATCAAAACGCTCGTTAGTCGGGAGGTATTTTTCATAGCCGTATTTTGCGCTCCTGGGGCGCGAAAGACAAAGACTAAAAGCGGGAAGTTTCGGCTAATTACCCCAGAGGAAATGCTCCAGACGGAGCCGGTTTAAACGGGCCTGCGCTTCTTCGCTGCGGGTGCCGCCCGCCGCCACCAGTTTCTCGTAGACGTTCGCGGCT
Source organism: Chthoniobacterales bacterium (assembly GCA_038203615.1). Lineage (GTDB taxonomy): Bacteria > Verrucomicrobiota > Verrucomicrobiia > Chthoniobacterales > UBA10450 > JBBRDU01. The sequence continues at coordinate 4,695 of JBBRDU010000115.1, read as the reverse complement.
GATTCCCACTTGGCCGCGTCTTCCAGCAGTCGCGCCGCGTTGAACCCAGCCTTGTAAAACCAAAAGAATTCAGGGGGATGATCAGGCCGCGCCTGTTCCTCCATGACCTGATAGAAGATCGTTAGGGCGCCGTCCCGGTCCCCTTTCTTTTCGAGACAGACTCCTTTCTTGAAGAGGGCCTGATTACGCCAATGGCCAGGCTGGCTGCTCTCCTTCATGAGTTGATCGTAACTTTCGACGGCTCGATCGAGTTTGGTCGGGTCTTCTGATCCCATTTCAAAGTAGATGTCGCCTTTCCCACAGAGCGCTTCGCGCTTGTCGCTAGGCTTGGCCTCGCTCTTCAACACCTCCTCGTAGAGGAGCAGAGCATCCTGCGGCTTGTTCAACCGGCGCTCGATCACGGCCTGTTCGTTTCGGGCCGACCAGCGCAAATCGCCCTTCAGCTGGACGGCCCGGTCAAAAAGCTCGATGGCCCGATCCAGCGAATGCGGTCCCATCGTCGACATGGCCGATTGCGCGGCGAAGAATAACGCCTTTTCCGCCATGGCCCCGGAGGGCTTCTGCTCGGCCAGGGTTTCGAACTGCGTCTGCGCGTTGGCGAAATCCTGCCGGCGATAATAGGTCTCGGCCAGTTTCATCCGGACGTCCCCCGTAAAGCGGGAGGATGCGTGCTGAGAAAGGAAACGGCTGGCGCGTTCGATCACGCCGGCCTCGTTGCCGGGAAACGTGTCCTCGATCCAGATGGCCAGATAATCCCCCTGCTCCGCCGCCGCTGGAGTGGATTTGGCCTCCGCCGCGCGCTGCAGATCGGTCCGCGCTTCATCGATTCGCGGCGGGGCAGCGTGGAAAGCAATTTCAGCCAAAGCCACCCACGCTTCCGACACACGCGGATTAGTCGGGTCATCGCGGACAAACTTCTGGAGCGCGGCCGTCGCTCCCTTCTCGCCTTTGGCGGCCTGCACCAGACCCTCGGCCAGGCGGAGCTCAGCCGGCGATTCCGGAGAGGTCGCGGCTTTTTGCAGCTCGTTATAATCAGCCAGGAAACGATCGTGATTTCCGAGTTGAAGCCAACCCAGCGACGCATTGAATTTGGACGCCGCCGCGAAAGGAGACGCGGGCCGGGCCGCTTCCTCAAATCGCGTGGTCGCCAGGTCGAATCGGCCGGCCGCGTAGTGCAACTCTCCTGAGAGCAGGTTGATTCGATCGAGCACGGGCGGATCGGGCCGGAGCGCGCGCGCCTCTTCCAGAATGGCAATGGCTTCGTCCAGGCCCCCCGTCTCCGCTGTCAGTTGGGCGAACTCGAGAAAGGCTGCAGCCGTTCCTGGCCTACGGGGATGGGCGTTGCGCAGCTCCTCGAACGCTTGCACGGCGCGGTCGCGATGGCCCGCCCGCAGTTCGATCCGCGCGCGATACCATTGGGCAAAGGCGCGCCGCGGCTGCTCGGCCTCGCGTGTCCATTTTTCCAGCTCGACCCGTGCCGGCTTTCGTTCCGCCCGGTAGAGTTCGTCCAGCTTGGCAAAGAGTTCCGGCAAATTTTCGTCGTGCGGATGACGATCAATAAAATCCTCCAAGAAATCGTCGCCCGACTCGGGGGTCCTCAATTGCAGGTGGGCATCAGCCACTCCAAACAAGGCCGCCAGGACAAGAGAATGGCTGGCCCCTTCCGGCTTCTTCACCAGCGACTCAAAAATGGCGACGGCGCGTTCCGGGCGGTGCCGGACCAGCTCGAGTCGGCCGCGCAAAAAGCGGCGTTCCTTGCGCTCGCCCACCAGCGCGGGGTTCATGTTGTCGAGCAGCCGCTCGGCCCCGCTCCCATCGGGGCGATCGAGCAGCAGATCGGCCGAACGAAGCCGGGCTCGGACGCTCCATGACGGGTCGTCCAGCAGGGGTGCCAAAGCGGAGATAGCTTCTGCGGGCTGCCCCAGGGCGCGGAACACTTCCGCGGCGCCGAAAGTCGCTTGCGCCCATGCGGAGGAGGCAGGATCGCGGGCGGCAGCCTGGAAAAAAGGCAGCGCGTCGCTCCAGCGATGCAAGGCCGCGAGAGATTGGCCACGCCAAAAATTCCAGGACGGATCCGATTTGACCCGCGCATCATCCAGGAGCGCCAGCGCCTCCGCCGGCTGTTGCGCCGCGATCAAGACTGGGACCAGTTGCAACGCGACCGCGCGCCAATCTTCGTCGCGCGATGCGCTCTTCAGCATATCGCGCAGACGCGCGACCGAAACTTCGGGAACTCCTTCGGCTGCGGCTTGCGCGGCTCTCGCCACGTCCGGGGAGGCAGCGATGGACCTGGCGGGAACGAAGCCGAGACATCCGACCATCCCGAGCAGAGCGATCAGTCGAGCGCGCCGGGATGATACCGCTGCGGAAAGTAGGGTCTTCATCCTGGTTGCAGCAAAGGCTTCAAGAATTGGCCGGTGAAACTATGAGAGAGGGTGGCGATGTCTTCCGGCGGTCCCACTCCCAAAACTTCGCCACCATGCTGACCGCCTTCCGGTCCCAGGTCCACGATCCAATCCGCGCATTTGATCATCTCCAGATTGTGCTCAATCACCACCAGCGTATTCCCGGCATCGCGCAGCTTCATCAGGACCTGCAATAGTTTTTCAATGTCGGCGAAGTGCAGGCCGGTGGTCGGTTCATCGAGAATATACACGGTCCGTCCCGTGGCTTTCTTGGCCAGCTCCGTCGCCAATTTGACGCGCTGCGCTTCGCCGCCGGATAGAGTGGTACCGGCCTGGCCCAGTTGGAGATAACCGAGCCCCACGTCCAGGAGCGCGGTCAGTTTGTCCGACACGCCCGGCACATTGCGGAAAAAGCGCGCTCCCTCATCGATCGTCATGTTCAGAACATCCGCAATATTCTTGCCTTTGTAGGTGATCTCGAGGGTCTCGCGGTTATAGCGCTGGCCATGGCAGACCTCGCATTCCACATAAACGTCGGGCAGAAAGTGCATCTCGATTTTGATCAGTCCGCCCCCTTCGCAATTTTCGCAGCGGCCGCCTTTGACATTAAAGCTGAATCTTCCCGCGTCGTAGCCGCGCACCCGCGCCGCAGGCAGTTGCGCGAAAAGCTCGCGAATGGGTGTAAAGGCGCCCGTGTAGGTGATCGGATTGGACCGGGGCGTCCGGCCGATGGCGGTTTGATCGATCACAATGGACTTGTCGATCTGATCGAGCCCGTGCAGGGCGCCAAACTTTCCCGGTTTATCCTTCGAATGATAGAAGTGCCGGAACAAGGCGCGACGCAGGATATCGTCGATCAACGTGGATTTTCCGCTGCCGGAAACGCCCGTCACACAGGTAAAACAACCGAGTGGAAGCGAGACGGTGATGTTCTTCAGGTTGTTCTCGGACGCGTCCACGATGGTGAGCCAGCCGGAAATTTCCGACGTGCGCGCGATCGCGTGGTTGATCTTGCCGGGCTGAACGCGCTTCCGTGGAATCGGGATCCGGGCCCGGCCGGATAGATAATCGGCGGTCAGGGAATTTTTCGCCCGCAACACATCCGAGAGCGTGCCTTGCGCCACGATTTCGCCGCCGCGCGGTCCCGCTCCCGGACCAAGATCGATCACGTGATCGGCGGCGCGGATCGTTTCTTCGTCGTGTTCCACCACGATCACGGAATTTCCCAGATCGCGCAGCTCTTTGAGCGTGCCGAGCAGGCGCGCATTATCGCGCTGGTGCAGTCCAATGCTCGGTTCGTCGAGCACGTAGAGAACCCCGGCCAGGCCGGAGCCAATCTGCGTGGCCAGCCGGATCCGTTGCGCTTCGCCGCCGGAAAGCGTGCCGCTCTCGCGGTTGAGAGAAAGATAGCCGAGGCCGACTTCGAGGAGAAATTTCAGGCGCGACCTGATTTCGCGCACCACTTCCGTGACGATGGTGCGCTGCTGAGCCGATAACTTCAGGTCCTCGATGTAGCGGGCGGCCGCCTCAATCGTTTGCTCGCTGCAGCGGTGAATGTTCAGTTCGGCGCCGTTCTTATCCTTGATCGTCACGGCCAGGATCTCCGGTTTCAAACGCGCCCCGTGACAGACCGAGCAGGGCACCTTGCGCATAAAAGTGCGAATGCGATTCCGCGTGAATTCGCTCTCCGTTTCCACGTAAAGCCGGCGCATCTGCGGGACCAGGCCCTCGAACGGTCGCGCCGCCTTGCTGCTCTTTCCATTGGCCCCGAAGTTCATCTCGATCGGCTCTGCCCCCGTCCCGAAATAAAGCGCTTCTTTAAATGAATCCGATAATTCGGCAAAGGGCATGTCTTCATCCACCCCGAAATGTTTGACGAGGGCGCTTTGCAGGTGCCGATAGTACGCTTGCATTCGTTTGGTGCCGCGCCGCCATGGTGTGACCGCTCCTTCCGCCAGCGTTTTGGCCGGGTCCGAAATCATGAGGTCGGGATCACACACCAGTTCCGTGCCGAGCCCATGACAGGCCGGGCAGGCCCCGAGGTGGCTGTTGAACGAAAAATGTTTCGGAGTCAGTTCCGCCATCGTGAAGCCGCTCTCTGCATTCCCGTAGTTGGTACTGTAACTTGTCTCTTCCCAGGTTTCCTCCAATTGGGCGTTTGACGCTAGGTGTTGAGCGTTGAGCGCTTCCGTCCTCCCCGGTCGCAGCACCATGGCGCGGCTATTTCCCCATTTCAGCGCCGTCTCGATGGAATCAGTCAGTCGAACCCGAATTCCATCGCGCACCACCA
>JBBRDU010000114.1:0-9386 GCA_038203615.1 Chthoniobacterales bacterium | reverse complement strand
ATGGCGCACGCTCCATCCCCCCGGCGGCGCTCCCAGATGAAAACCCAGTCTTTGCCGGTACTTAGACCGCGCCGCGCAGCCCGATCGTTGTTTTTTAGTCCTGCAAGCACACGCGCGGGATTCGTAGCTAGTTTCGTGTCGCCACCGGTTAAACGAAGTGATTTCCTCCACCCTTGGATGTTCCCTCGCCCTGCTCTTTTCGTCGTTATTCTCCTGGCCTTCGCCCCATTGAGGCCCGCCTGCGGCGCGGATGATCCCGTCGCGCAGGCCTTGGCGGACGCGGAGCGTGCGTTCGCGCGGCAGTCGGTCAAGGAAGGAGTGCGCGCTTCGTTCCTCGCCTATTTCGCAGAGGATGGTCTGCTGTTTAATCCCGGTCCGGTTAACGCGCGCGCGCTCATGCTGGGCCGGCCAAAACCCGCGATGAAACCCGCCTTCACCCTCGACTGGCGACCGGAGTTCGTGCGTGTTTCGCGTTCGGGGGATTATGGAATTTCGACGGGGAGATCACGGATCACATCCGACCCCGGTGCGACGGAAGAGCGAGTGCCCGAGGACGGACATTTTCTTTCCATTTGGAAAATGCAACCCGGCGGGACGTGGAAAGTCGCCTTCGATTTCGGAGCAAAATGTCCGCCCATCGGCGACGGCGAGTCCGGCACGGTGCCGTTTGGACGCGTGGCGGGATCGGATCGGAATTGCGCCACGCCAACAGAGTTCGCCAAGCTTCAAGCCGGTTTCTCGCGCGGCGAGCCACCACGATTTGCGGCGGACGCGCGTTTTTATGTGGAAGGTGAGCCCGCCGCGTTTGGGCGGCGGCGGCCGCGGCGGCTTGGCAGAAGCTCCCGAAGGTCGAGCGCTACGAACCCGTGGGAACGGAGCTCGCAGCCAGCGGCGATCTGGGGGTTACCTATGGCCGGCTCGTCTTCGAGAACGGAACCGCAGGACCAAGGGCGTCCTGGACCATGCACGTTTGGCAGCGCGACGAAGCGCGCGGCGAGTGGCAAATGATTGCTGCCTCATGCCAGGCACCGATGGAGCAGAAGCCGTAACGCGACCCGCCGTCCCCGGTTGGCATCGAACCAACACTCTACGGCTTAGAAGTCTGAACGCTCATGCATCCGAGCCTAACCGGCGGCTCGAAAAGGTGAGTCCGACCAGGACCCGCGGACCCCGCCGAGCTTGGGTCGCACAATCCTACTCGTAGCGGAGGCTTTCAATCGGATCGAGTTGCGCCGCTTTTCTCGCCGGATAATAGCCGAAACAAATGCCGATGGCAGCAGAGAACAGTCCGGAACTTACGATGACGCTCGGCGAGAGCTGCATGTCCCAGTGAAGTGTATTCCTGACCGCAAACGATGCCATGATGCCAGCGAGAACACCAAGGAAACCCCCAACCAAGCTGATCAAGACCGCTTCACTTAGGAACTGGACCTGAATATCCTTCTCCGTTGCTCCAATTGCCAGCCGAATCCCAATTTCTCGAGTGCGCTCGGTCACCGAAATCAGCATTATGTTCATTATCCCAATTCCGCCGACCAACAGCGACAGCGACGCGGCACTGGCCAGTAGCAGCGTGAAGACGTTGGCTGCCGCAAGCTGAGCGCGAATGATTTCTTCCGGACTTCGAATATTGAAATCGTTGTCCTCGCCTGAGCGCAGGTGGTGGCGCTCCCGAAGCAACCCAATGATGCGCTTGGTTGCTTCGGGTATAGTCTCCCTGCTTTCGGCCGAGAAGTAAATGTCGTCCAACCACTCGGCCCCAGTCAGCCGTTTTTGTGCCGTGGTAATGGGAAGTACGACAAAGTCGTCCTGATCCTGCCCCGTTGCGGAAAATCCCTTTCCTCGAAGGACTCCAATGACTTTGAAAGGGACTTCTTTAAGACGCAAGGTCTTGCCCACTGGCTCATCGGTCCCAAATAGGTTGTTCGCAACGGTTGGCCCGATCACGCAGACTGCTGCGTTCAGGGCAACGTCTTCATTCGTGAACGCTGCTCCGAGCCCCACTGTCCATTTGCGGATTCCGAAGTAGTCCGGACTTACTCCCCGGTATTGGGTTCCCCAGTTTTGGTTTTGATACACCGCTTGGATGTGTCCGTCGACGTTCGGAGAAGCGTTCTTTATTCCTGGGATCTGATCCAAAACGGCTTGGGAATCTCCGAGCGTGAGAGATTTGGTTCCCCTTGATCCGATGCGCACGCCGTTTCGTGCGCGGCTTCCAGCCTCGACCCACAAGAGGTTGTCTCCGACATTGTGAAGTTGCCGCTCCACGCGGGCCGAGCCTGCCTTGCCTACGCCAACCACGCAAATGAAGGAGCCAACGCCAGCAATGATTCCCAGCATTGTTAGGAGGCTGCGAAGCTGATTGCGGAGCAAGGCGCTCAGCGCTTCCCCAAGTAAGGTGAAAATATCCATGATTCAGCTGAGCGGCGAATCGCGCTTCACTCGTATCTCAACGCCTCGATTGGATTCAAGCGAGCCGCCTTTTGGGCCGGGTAGTAACCAAAGAAGACCCCAATGGCGATGGAGAAAAACCCCGCGATAATGATTGCGTTAGCCGACACCACGACGGGCCAGCCAATTGTCGATGTTATGAGTAGAGAAGAAGCCAAACCTAAGGTGATTCCAAGGAACCCGCCGAACAGACTTAGTATCACAGCCTCGACCAAGAACTGCATCCGAACGTCCTGCTCTGTCGCGCCGATAGCGATTCGGATCCCGATTTCACGAGTCCTTTCGGTGACCGAAACCAACATAATGTTCATAATGCCAAGCCCGCCGACGAAAAGCGAAACACCCGCGATGGAGCCCAGGAGAGCCGTCATCACGTTGCTGGCCTCCGAGGCGAGGTCAGCGATATCCGCAAGATTGCGAACGGTAAAATCATCATCGCGCCCCTGACGGATGCGGTGGCGGTCGCGGAGCAGTGACTCGATCTGCTGCTGAGCCGCATAGCTGGCCGATCGCGAAGTTGCGGAAACCACCGCAAAGCGCAGCCACGGCTGTCCGGTGATCTTTTTTTGCACCGTTGGAACGGGCAGAATGATCGCATCGTCTTGGTCCTCGCTCATGGCGGCCGACTGCCCTTTTGCAATCAAGACACCGACGACCAAGAATGGTAATCGCCCGATGCGAATGGTCTTTCCTACCGCCTCGGTGGAGGCGAAGAGATTCCGGCGCACAGTGTCGCCGATGACTGCAACGTTTGCGGCCGTCGTGACATCATCGAGCGTGAAGCTGGTTCCGCTCGCGAAGGGCCAGCTCCGAACGGCAAAATACTCGGGCGTTGTCCCGGTAATTCTGGTCCCCCAGTTATTGCTTCCGTAAACAATTTGTCCGGTGGTCTGTGTGCCTGGGGCCGCGGCCGCGACCGCAGGACATTCTTTGATGATCGCGCTGATGTCCTCTTGAACGAGTGTCTTCGTGGCACCGCTACCGATCCTTAGGCCGCCAAAATTTACCGAGCCCGAGCTCACAAAAAGCATGTTTGATCCCAAATTTGCTATCTGCTTCTGCATCGTTCGGTCCGCGCCTTGTCCGATTCCCACCATGGCGATGACGGCGCCGACCCCAATGATGATGCCGAGCATGGTCAGGGAAGAGCGGAGTTTGTTGCGCGCAAGGGCTCGAAGCGCAACCTGAAATATCGAACGCGGTTCCATGTGGCTCCATGTGGCTCCCTAGTCCACTTCCACCGGCATCGTCTGCAGTACCTGTGTGGCGATCGCCACGGTCCGGTTCACCTCGTCAATTCGGATTCTCCCGTCTTGAAAGACAATGCTCCGCGTCGCGAATCGGGAAATATCGGCCTCGTGCGTCACCAAGATGATGGTCAGACCCGCGTCATTCAGCGTTTGGAAAATTTCCAGGACCTCGACCGATGTCCGGCTGTCCAGATTGCCGGTCGGCTCGTCAGCAAGTAAAATCGTTGGGCGATTAACCAGCGCGCGGGCAATTGCAACCCGCTGTTGCTGCCCACCCGATAACTGAGACGGAAAGTGTTCCGCGCGCTGGCCCAACCCCACCATCTCAAGGGCCTCAATCGCTCGCCGACGCCGCGCCATCTTGTCGATGCGTGAATAGAGAGTCGGAAGTTCCACATTCTCGAGCGCGGTCGTCCGCGAAAGGAGATTGAAGCCTTGAAAGACAAATCCGATCTGTCGGTTCCGAATGCGGGCCAGTTGAACCTTGTCGAGTTGAGCGACATCGGAACCATCGAGAAAATAGCGCCCTGACGTCGGTTTATCCAGGCAACCCAGAATGTTCATGAATGTTGATTTACCGCTGCCACTTTTGCCCATGATTGCGACAAACTCCCCGGTCCTGATTTGTAAGTGAACACCGCGGAGCGCATGGACACGTGTTTCCCCCATGTGATAATATTTATGAAGATCGTCGACTTCGATGACGATCTTGGGCGGTTGGCCCGTTGCGGACGGATTTTCCGGCGGCTGAGTTGAATTGGGTCCTTCTTCAGCCATGCGGAGAATTCAGCGCCGGCGTGGAGAACCTGGACCGCCAACGGGAGCAGCATTGTCGCCATCGCGCCCCTGAGCCACTCCGGCGACCAGTTCATCACCGGCCTTCAGGCCACCATCGAACTGCCGAACAAGAGCAGTCCACGTGTGGTCCGTAATCCCAGTCAAGATTCTCAGGGGCTTCAGCGTTCTGTCTGGCAAGACCATCCAGACGATATGCGCGTCGCTCCTTTGTGCCGACGTCGCTTCCGTCGAAACGCTTGACAATCCTGCTCCGCTTGAAACGGCGGACCCAACCGCCAAGCTGGGTGTCTGCAGCGGTCCGTCGCCCACCGGCACTCCGTATTTCCGATACAACGTCTCAATTTCGCGCGACGAAACGTCGGGCTTAAAGCGAAGCGCGGCATTTGGAATTTTGATGACATCGCTGACTGATGCGACCGGAATGGTCACGTATGCCGTCATGCCTGGAAACAGCTTTAGCTCAGGATTGTCAAAATCCACGATGGTATCGTAAGTGACGACGTTCTGGACGACCGTGGAATTCATTCGGACTTGTGAAACGATTCCGGTGAATGTCTCCCGCGGATAAGCATCCACTTTGAAAGTCACGGTCTGACCGCGGCGCATGCCGCCGACGTCGGACTCGTCAGTCTTTGCATACACCTGCATTTTAGTGAGATCTTGCGCAATTGTGAACAGGGTGGGCGCTTGCAGGGAGGCTGCAACGGTTTGACCAACGTCGACATTGCGAGCCACCACGGTTCCATCGATCGGGGCATGAATGGTCGTGTAATCGAAGTTTGTCTGTGCAACCTGCATGGCAGCCTGCTTCTGGAGAACCTGCGCTCGCGCTTGGCGCTCCTGCGCGATCGCTGCCTCTACCTGCGCCTCGGCAGAGTCCGAGTTGGCTCTTGCGACGTCGAATAGCTGATCACTTGTCGCGCCCTTCTCTTTAAGGCGCGTGTTGCGTTCGTAGTCTGCCTTCATCTGGACGGCGTTTGCCTTTGCCTTCGCAATGTTCGCGATGGCTACGGCGACGTTAGCTTCAGCGTTGTCTACGTCTGCTTTCGCCTGCGCAACAGCACCTTGAAAGAGCGCCGGCTCGATCTGCGCGATGACCTGGCCCTTCTTAACCTGCGAGTTGAAATCGACAAACAACCCGGAAATCACGCCGGAAACCTGTGACCCCACCTGAACGGTCGTAACCGCGTTGATGGTTCCTGTCGCCTCGACCACCTGCTTGATATCGCCAGTTTCCAACGAGGACGTGTAGTAATGAACGACCGTCGGTCTCCTCATCTGCACCCATGCAAGAAGTCCTGCTGCAACGCAGACGGCCAATAGTATCAGGGCGTTTCGTCTTGTGATGTTCACGGAGCAATGTCAGACGTCAACGCGATGGCGCCGCGGGATGACGGAAGTCTTTGCGAGGTCGCCCGGACCCTACGGGGCCTAGGCGACCGATTCAAGGGCCGCCCTACGGGACGGAATGATCAGTCCGGGGAACGCTATAAACTCGAGCGGTTCGAGACCTCTAGACGCAACTAGCGAATCGGGGCTGCGTGCGTACGAGAATCGACGTCTCTTTGGAAAATCGAGCCCTTGTGGGGACTCCGCCTTGTGGGTATCAACGTCTCAGGAGTGTCCCACCGACCGAAAGGCGACGAACCGAACTACCGCGAGGGATGTACGAATTACCCAACTCCACGCTGAATCCGCTTCCGCCTATTTCGCTTGACGTGTTTCGTGGAAAAAGCGGGTTGTCATCAACGACATGTTGGGAATTTCGAACGCGCGCTGGCTCGAGATGGTTCGGATAACTAGCCGGCGCTATGCGTCGCGTGCTGAGATTGCCCGCTTCCCTGGACCAGTGGACAGCAGAGAATTTGACAGAGGGTCCAAGGGCCCCGTTGACATCTGCTGACAAAGAGACGCGTCGTTTGTGCATTTCCGTGTTTATCAATGTGCAACGTCCAACGGGTATTTTGTCGCGTAACATCCTTGAAATAGGTATATTACTTTGGCGTCCCCGGTTGGAATCGAACCAACACTCTACGGTTTAGAAGACCGTTGCTTTATCCGTTAAGCTACGGGGACAAACCAAATGGGCCGGCCTGCGCCGTCCAGCGGAAAGGTGCCGCAGATCGGCGCGCAAGCAATCCACCTCGCCGTGGATTCCCCGGTCGGCCGTCTGCTCCTAAGTCGGATACAAAAACTTCAACACCTGGTCGATCCGGGCCGCCCAGGCGGATTCCGTGTGCCTGGCGCCCGGCACCTCGACGTACTTGAGGGTCTCCCCCATTCGCCAGCCTTTTTCCAGCAGGCAGTCGCGCACCACGCGCGCGCGATTCCAACCCGGCTCGTCCGTTCCCGTATCGAGCCAAATTTTGAGCGGCAAGGCGCGCTTCAGGCCGTCGATGTACTTGAAAAGGATCGCGTCGTCCCACCAGATCGAGGGCGACATCACCGCCAGCCGGGTGAAAACCTTGGGCATCATCAGGCCAAGGCAGATCGCGATGAGCCCGCCCATCGATGAGCCACCCGTCCCGGTGAATTCTGGCTCCGGTTTCGTGCGGTAATGGGCATCGATGAACGGCTTCAATTCCTGCGTGAGGAATTCCGCATATTTTTTTGCCAATCCCTTGCTCTGCTGCTTGCCGCCGCCGCCCACCTCGTAATAGCCCGCTGTCGGGGCGTACTCATCGATGCGCGCGGCCCCGCCATTGGCGATGCCCACGATGATGACCGGCTGGATCTCGCCCGCCAGGATCAGGCGCTCCGCGGTTTCATCCACCCCCCACTCGGTCCCGCCGTACGCCGTAGCCCGATCAAAGAGGTTCTGCCCGTCGTGCATGTAGAAAACCGGATACCGCGCCCGCGAACGCCGGTAGCCAGGCGGCAGGTAGACCATCACGTCGCGGCGGTTTCCCAGCGCCTGCGAGGGGAAGTCCGCGTGTCGGCGGATATCGCCGGTCAGGGTGTGGTCGTCGCTCATGCCGCGCAATACGTCGCCAGCCACGCCCAGATTGCAAATGGTCGGCGCTTGTGCGCGCGGTTTTTTTCCGCATAATCCGCCCTCCAGTCCGCGCGGCTGATCACCCATGAGAGAACGCTACATCCGCTGGTGGACGCCCCACCTCAGTCGCGACTTCGAGATGCTCGTCTTCGGCGAGGGCCGCGGACTGCCGCTCATCCTGTTTCCAACCTCCTACGGACGGCATTCACAAAACAAGGACTTCGGCCTGACCGACGCCGTGGCGTGGTATGTCGATACCGGCCGGATCACGATTTACTGTCCTGACGGGATCGACGCGGAGAGTTGGTACAACAAGGGCATTCACCCCGCGGACCGGGTGAAGACGCATAACGCCTACGAGAACGTGATCCTGCATGACGTGTTCGATTTCGCGCGGCGGGAGTGCAGTTCCCACCGCGTGGCCGTTAGCGGCGCGAGCTTTGGCGGCTTTCACGCCGCGAACATCGCCTTCCGCCATCCCGCGGCGGTCAGCCATCTGATCAGCCTGAGCGGTGCGTTCGACATCAAACAGTTCCTGGACGGCTACTATGACGACAACTGCTATTACAACAATCCGCCCGATTACCTCGCGGGGTGCAGCGACCCTTGGAAATACGGGCACATGGGCATCATCCTGGGCACGGGAGAATGGGATAGTTGCCGCGACGAAAACTACCGGCTTTCCGGCATCCTGAATGCCAAGGGCGTGAAGCATCTGCTCGACGACCGCCGCTGGTGCGGCCACGACTGGAATTATTGGCGGGAAATGCTGCCCTATTATCTTTCGCTGCTCTAGAGCAGCGAAAGAAAACTCGAAGATCGAAATTCGAAACTCGAAGAAACGCCGATAAGAATAAGACTAATGCAAACGGTCGGCGTCAGCTTAAGATTCTGCCGATCGAAATCGTTTCACGCGCCGGAGAGAGTCTAAGCTTTCCCCCACCCTTCCCTTTGAGCCTTTCTTCGAGTTTCGTTCTTCGAGTTTTCCACGTCCTCTCCGTCTGAGGGAGCTCAATCCCAAAACCCCAGCGTCTAACACGATGAAAAAAGTAGGCATTTTATTTGGTCAGGAAAACACGTTCCCGCCGGCGTTTGTGGAACGCGTGAATGCCAAGGGGGGCGGCGAGGTCACGGCCAAGTTTGTGCACCTCGACAAAGTCATGCAGGGAGAGGCGTCCGGGTACGACGTCATCATCGACCGCATCTCGCAGGACGTGCCGTTCTACCGCGGCTTCCTCAAGAACACCGCGCTCACCGGCACGGCGGTGCTCAATAACCCGTTCTGGTGGAGCGCCGACGAAAAATTCTTCAACAACGCGCTCGCCACCAAGATCGGCGTCGCCGTCCCCCGAACCGTTTTGCTGCCCTCGCACGATCATCCCACCGACACCGGCGTGAACTCCTTCCGCAATCTCGCTTACCCGCTCGACTGGGAATCGATCTTCAAGTACGTCGGCTTTCCCGCTTATTTCAAACCGTTCTCCGGTGGCGGCTGGAAGAATGTCTACAAGCTCACGGATCCGGACGCGTTCTATCAAGCGTACTCGGAGACTGGGCAGCTCGTGATGATGTTGCAGGAGGAGATTCTCTTCGATCAATACTACCGATGCTACTGCATCGACGGTCGCCACGTCCGCATCATGCCGTACGAGCCACGCAACCCGCATCACCTGAGGTACCAGGCAAATTTCAACCCATCAGCCGAACTGCTTGCCCGGATGGAGCGCGATTGTCTCACGCTTAACCAGTATCTCGGCTACGATTTCAATACCGTGGAGTTTGCGGTGCGCGACGGCGTGCCGATCGCGATCGATTTCTGCAACCCCGCGCCGGACGCCGAGGCAACCTCGGTGGGCCCGGAGAATTTCGAATGGGTGGTCGAGGCCGCTGCG
>JBBRDU010000113.1:0-9532 GCA_038203615.1 Chthoniobacterales bacterium | reverse complement strand
AATGTAATAGGCGGTCGATCCGAACTCGCCTTCTTCGCAGACAATCTCGCCTTTGCGAAAACGATGAAGCACGGCCGCGCCCTTGGCCCAGTTCTCCAACTGGGCCCGCGGAATTTCCTTGAGCGCGGGCAGATACTCGATGAGTTGATCGATCGTCAGCGGCTCGCCTGTCGTGAGTTTTTCAACCGTCTCGGCCATGGGCGAAGGATCATAGGATATTCGGCGCGGAAGCGTAATGAAAGGCAATTTTCGCCGGAGCCGAGCGAAGAACACAAAGGAGGCTTGCGACTCCGGGTGCCCTCCGGTAAAAGCTTCGACCGTGCAGCGCTTTCCCATCGGAATCCTTATTCTTGCTCTCTCGCTCGCTGGCTGTCATCGCTCGACCCACCTTGCCAGCCAGGCCGCCCCTCCGGTCGAGTGGAGTCCGGAAGCCGCGATGGATCATCAATTCTTTCCGGCGCTCGTCATCGCCACGGCTTCGGTCCGGCCGGTGGACGACCAGGATGAGGAAGTTCAAACACCCGATCCCTATTTACTGGGGGACAAATTTGGTTTGCTCGGCGTTTCCATTAAAACGTCGCAACCGAATACGGCCGTGGTGGTGAAGGTGAAAGAGAACGACGTCATCGCGGAGAGCACTTGGAGCGGCCTCCTCAGCGAGGCGAACCACGACTATTATATCGCTCCCAGGCTCAATTATAAATTCGATCACCTCCGCAAAGTAACCCAGCAGGTGCCGCTCAATGTCGATTTTGAAGTGGATGTCAACGGCCAGTCCCTGGGAGATAAGACCGAAACATTACAGGTTCGCTCGATCAACGATTGTCCCTACGGCGTGGCCAACTCGGAGGAAACGGTAGACGATGAAAACATCGAAGGTGGCTCGGCCGATCTCGGGTGGATGTTCGCCGCCTACGTGAACGAAAATCATCCGTACCTGGACAAGATTTTGCAGGAAGCGCTCGCCACCCGCATGGTCGACGCCTTTGACGGCTATCAGGCAAACGATCCGGCCGATGTTTTTAAACAGGTCTTCGCCATCTGGACCGCCGTGCAAAAGCATGGGCTCAAATACAGCTCGGTCACGGAAGTCCCGGGCGGCTCTTCCCTGGTCAATAGCCAGTTCGTTCGCTTTCTCGATCAATCGGTCACCAACACCCAGGCCAACTGTGTCGATGGCAGCGTTCTTTTTGCCTCGCTCCTGCGCAAGATCGGCATCGATCCCTTCCTCGTGGCTGTGCCCGGCCACATGTACATTGGATTCTATCTCAACGGAGAAGCGGACGACGAAGAGGAGCGCCAGTTTGTCGGCCTCGAGACCACCCTCATCGGGGTTAACGACATGGAGGAAACGGACTCCGATCTGCCCGAAGGGCTGGCCGACTTGTCTGAAAACTTGAACAATAAGACCTTGAGCAGCCGGGCGTGGAAGACCTTTGCGGCCGCGATCACGACCGCGAGCGACGATCTCGACGAAAAAGCTGAGCAGTTCGACGCGGGCGACCCGGAATATCAGACAATTGACGTCGCAGAGGCTCGAAACAACGGTATTATGCCCATCGCTTTCGATCAGTCGATACGCTAAATCCCTAATATTATGAAGATTGTTATCCGTATCCTACTCTGCTTCGCACTCGCCGGCTTCTCCATCGCCCGCGCTGTCTCACCCGGGAAAGACTTGGCTAAAACCGCCAAAACGATGCAAAAGGCGCCTTCGGGCAAAAAGGCCAACGCGAAAACCTTGCTGGCCGATTCCAAGAAAGCCCTCGCTCTCATGGTGAAGGCGGCCCGCGCCGATAAAGGGCTCGATCCCAAGACCCCCAAGAACAAACCGTTTTGGAAATCGACCCAGGCCGTGGCTAAGAGTTTGAAAAAGGCGGAGAAAGGTTTGGCGGCGAAGAGCGACGATTTTCAGAAGGGCGTGGCAGAAGCGCGGCGCGGGGAAGAACAGCTGAAGGTCGACTGGCAGCTGACTGATTCGAAGAACAAAGAAGTCATCGACAATTCGAAGAAACTGGGACACGCCGTGGCTCTTTTGCGCACGGAGTATTCCAAGGAAGCGGCCCGGCAAAAGAAGGGGGGCGATCTGACCGAGGAAGAAAAAGCCAACTTTGCCAAGGTCAAGGCGCAACAGAAAGAGCTCCTAGCCAAGATAAAGAAACTGGAGGCGCAGGCGAAAAAGGACAAGGCCCTCGAGAAAGGTCTCGGGAAGATGCAGGCCCAAGCCAATCATATTTTGAAAGAGCCGATCACGCTGGCTGCTTACCTCGCCACTCTTTATCTCCTCGATGAGCAATACGGCCTCATCCGTGGCTACGAATATTACGTCGATAAACCGTGGCGCGCCGATTACCTCCTGATGGTCGGCCTCGTGCCGACCTACGATGTCATCTACACCTGGGAAGCTCCGGTCGTCTACGATTGGGCGCTGGTGGATGTGCCGGTCGATATCTACGTAGGGGAAGACGTGGATGTGAGCGAGCCTGTTTCCGACGCAGACGTTGACAGTGAAGATGACTTTGCCGCGGATCAACCGGTCGACATGCCGGAAGCCGAGCAGGACCAGGTCGCAGACAATGAAGATACGGATGCCGACGTCGATGCGGATAACACACCGGACGACGACAGCATGGACGACCCCTCCGACGACGAGGGCGGCGACATGTCTGATGACGACGGGGGCGATGGAGGCGGAGACGAAGCCAGTGATGACGACGGCGGCGATGACAGTGGTGACGACGGCGGCGGTGACGATGGTGGCGGTGGCGACGACGGCGGCGGTGACGATGGCGGTGGTGGCGACGACGGCGGCGAATAAGTTTCGTCGATAAGGCCGGGGTCGCGCGCGGAAGCCCAGGAGTTGGCTCGACAGAGTCTCGCCCCACCGTACGTTTGGGACATGCGCACTTCTTCTCTCGTCGCATCGGTCGTCTTCCTAACGAGTCATAGCGCGATCGCCCAAATCGATCGCATCACCGGCAAACCGTTCGCCACGCGCTCCGAAGTGCTGGCCCGCCACGGCATGGTCTGCACGAGCGTGCCGGCCGCCACGCAGGTTGGCCTTGAGATTTTAAAACGGGGCGGCAGCGCGGTCGATGCCGCCATCGCGGCCAACGCCACGCTCGGATTGACGGAGCCTGTCTCCAACGGCGTGGGCGGCGATCTTTTCGCCATCGTTTACAGCGCCAAAGAAAACAAGCTTTACGGCATCAACGGAAGCGGGCGCTCACCCCTCGGCCTCAGTTACGAGCAGATGAAAGGGGAGCTCGGCAAACTTAAACGCGCATCGATCCCGTCCACCGGCATGCTCCCGATCAGCGTGCCGGGCTGCGTCGATGCCTGGGCCGAGTTGCACCAAAAATTTGGCAAACTGAAGCTGTCTGACGACCTGGCACCCGCCGCTCACTACGCCGAGGAAGGTTTTCCCGTGCCGGACCTGATCGCCTATTACTGGGCGTTTGGTCCGCGCATCTATAAAGGATTGCCCGGCGCTTTCCTCGAAACCTACACGCTCGACGGAAAAGGACGGACGCCAGCCAAGGGCGACATTTTCAAAAATCCGGCGCTCGCCCAAACTTTGCGCCTGATCGGTGAAAAAGGACGCGACGCTTTTTACAAAGGGGAAATCGCGGACAAGATCGATGCCTTCATGCAGGCGAACGGCGGCTTTTTGCGCAAGGCCGACTTCGAAAAGCACACGAGCACCTGGGTGGAGCCCGTCTCCACAAACTACCGCGGCTTCGACGTTTTCGAACTGCCTCCCAATGGCCAGGGCATCGCCACGCTCCAGATTCTGAATATGCTGGAAGGATTTGATCTGCGCGCGCTCGGACGGAATTCTCCCGAGACTCTGCACGTCATGATCGAGGCGAAAAAAATCGCGTGGGCCGATCGCGCCAAGTTTTACGCTGACCCGGCCTTCGCCCGGATTCCGTTGGCACAACTCATCTCCAAACCGTATGCAGCCGAGCGGCGCAAATTGATCGACCCGAATCACGCCGCCAAAAAAGTGGAACCGGGAACTCCGGCGCTCGGCCAGGGCGACACCATTTACCTGTGCGCGGCGGATGACGAAGGCAACATGGTCAGTCTGATCCAGAGCAATTATCGCGGCATGGGCAGCGGCATCGTCGTGCCCGGCCTCGGTTTCATGTTCCAGGATCGCGGTGAACTTTTTTCGATGGAGCCGGGCCACGCCAACGTTTACGCGCCCGGCAAACGCCCGTTTCACACCATCATCCCGGGATTCGTCATGAAAGACGGCAACCCCTGGGAGGCGTTCGGCGTGATGGGCGGCGGCATGCAGCCGCAGGGCCACGTGCAGGTGCTGACGAACCAGATCGATTTCGGATTGAACGTGCAGGAAGCGGGCGACGCTTCACGCTGGCAACATGAAGGTGACAACGAACCGACCGGCGAAAGGATGACCGAGTCCGGCGGCTACGTTGAAGTGGAAAGTGGAATTTCCTACGAGACTGTTCGTGAGTTGAAGAAAAAGGGACACGACGTGCGTATCGACGTCGGCGGCTATGGCGGTTACCAGGCGATCAAGGTCGAGATGCACGATGGTCAGCGTGTTTATGTCGGCGCGAGCGAATCGCGCAAGGATGGCCAGGCGGCGGGATATTAATAGTCAGACTGAACGCGTTTGAGCGGAAAACGCTCTCATCTTTTCCCAATCCAGAAAATCCTGTTCGTCCTGTCCAGACTCAGATGAAGTTGCCGAATGGCAGACGAGGCGCCGATGACCATCCCCACCCCTGAACACGCCGACGATAAACTGGTTCGCGCCATCGGCCTTCCCGGACTGTCGGCCAACATTGTCAATTCAACGATTGGCGCCGGGATATTCGTGTTGCCCGCGCTGGTTGCAAAGAATCTCGGCCCGACCGCACCGCTCGCGTTTCTCGTCTGCGCCTTGGCCATGGTCTTGTTCGTGACCTGCTTCGCGCTGGCGGGGAGTCGGGTGTCGCTGACCGGCGGACTTTACGCCTATGTCGAAGTCGCGTTCGGACGTTACGTGGGATTTCTCGCGGGCGTGCTTTATTTCGTCACCGCCATCAGTGCGATTGCCGGAGTGGTCAACGTGCTGGTCGACTCCATTGCCGGAATGTTACCGGCGGCTGGTCATCCGGCGGCCCGTATCGTTCTGATGCTGGTCGTCTACGGGTCGCTCGTCGCCATCAACGTCCGTGGCGTGCGCGCGGGCGCGGGAGCGGTCACGGCCGTGACGATCGCAAAACTTTTGCCCATTCTGTTGTTCGTCTGCGTCGGAATATTTTTTATTCGGCCAGCCCACCTTCTCTGGACCGGATGGCCCGGGAGCAAGGCCTTGGGGGACAGTGTCCTGCTCCTCATCTTCGCCTTCGTCGGAATCGAAGTGGCGCTGATCCCGAGCGGTGAAGTGAAAAATCCGGCACGCACCGTGCCGCGCGCCATCTATCTCGCCCTCACCATCACCACCGTTCTTTACCTGATGATTCAACTCGTCTCACAGGGCACCCTCGGTCCCGAGCTTGCGAATTATCCGAACGCGCCGCTGGCCGAAGCGGCGGCCCGTTTTCTCGGCCATACCGGCCGCACCATTCTGCTCGTCGGTGCCACCATTTCGGCTTTTGGGTTCGTCACCAGCGACATCCTAAGTTCGCCGCGAATTTTATTCGCCTTCGGCCGGGACGGCGTGATCCCTGCGTGGTTCGCGCACGTCCATCCGCGTTATCGTTCGCCCGACGTGGCCATCGTCACCTACGCCGTCATTGCTTTTGCTCTCTCCGCCACTTCGAGTTTTGAGAAGCTGGCCGTGCTCTCCAACGTGGCCGTCCTGCTCATGTATCTGCCGTGCTGCGCGGCCGCCTGGATGCTCCTTCGCCGCGACCCACCGGCGGATGGTTCTCGCTTCAATTTCCCGGGGGCTAAATTCGTGCCGATCCTCGCCATCCTGGCCATTCTGGCGATCCTGGGCGCGCCCCAGCCCTGGGGCGATCTCCTCAAGATCGGAGAAATTCTGGCGGGCGCGTCCGTTTTGTATTTCGGGTGGACCAGTCTTCGTCGCGCCTGAAGATTGAGCTCGTTAGGCTCGAAGCGGATCCTCCAGATCGAGCGGATGCGTGTCCATGGCTAAACGACCCTCGCCATCCCGCGGCCAGGCTTCTTCCGGTCGGTCCCAGTAGAGTTCCGCGCCATTTTCATCAGGGTCGCGCAGATAAAGCGCTTCGCTCATTCCATGATCACTCGCCCCGTCGAGTGGGATTTTTGCTTGGATGAGACGGCGCAAGGCATCGGCCAGTTCCGCCCGCGTCGGATAGAGAATGGCGAGATGAAACAGGCCGGTCGAGCCAGGTGGCGGCGGCGAGCCCCCCGCGCTCTCCCAGATATTCAGGCCGATATGATGATGATAACCGCCCGCCGAAATAAAAGCGGCTTCCTGCCCCCAGCGTTGCTGCATCTCAAAACCAAGCACGCCGCCGTAAAAATCGAGCGCGCGTTTCAAATCCGACACCTTCAGGTGCACATGACCGAGGCGAGCCCGGGGATCGATCGGACGAAATTCGTTAGGCATACGAGAGTTTGCTGTGAAGTGGCTCTTAATCCCTGGCTGCCTTTAACTCCGCCAGTTTGCGTTCCGCTCGCGCCACGTCCGCCTTTCGGCCGCTGCCAAGGGAGAGCAGTTTCTGCTGGCGGGTGAGGTTCGCCTCGGCCGCCGCCAGTTCCGCCTGTTCCCGCTTTTTCGCGGCCGCATGGGCCGCCTCGATCGCGCGGGCCAGTGCGGCATCGTTGGCGGGGGACGCTTCGGACGGTTTCGCATTCTCGGAGATGAGCACGCCGGCTTTGGCCTGGGCGAGCCGCGCATTTTCCAGATCTGCCTCGAGCCGGACCGCTTTCAGGGCGCGCTGTTCCGCTTCAATTTTCGCGAGAGCGCCCATTCGGAAAAGTCGCTCCGCGCTGATCGCGCTGCGTTTAGCCCGCTCCAAATCTTTGCTAAGCCGTTCCACATCCAGCGCCGGGACCGGTGTGGCGGCGAGCGCGCCTCCGCCGTTTCCGGGTTCGCGATACGGGATCAAGAGAGGTGGCTCGATTTCGAACGACTCTTCCGGGTCGCTCTTGGGCAATTCCTCCGCGCCGCGAACCGCGCTGCCAAGTGCCACGATCGCCGTGGCCAAAGCGAACCATCGCGCCATGACCAAAGGATAACACCAGGTGGGCGATCTTCGCCAGTGGCCTCGCCGCCGGATCGCTAATGTCCCCGCCCGCCGCCGCTGATCCCGCCATGGCCGCCCAAGCTGCCGCCGATTCCGCCAAGACCACCGCCGTTCAGACCACCGAGCCCTCTGGAAATTCCGGAGACGCCGCCGCGCATGGAATTCAGCGTCTGTTGAGGCCTGCTCGTCGTGGGAGAAGTTGCCCGGGGCACACGCCCGATCGAGGAGGTCGCCTTGCCGGCGGCGTTCACTCCCATTCTCTGCGCGCGCCCGCCTTTCACGGAATTCCGGGCCCGGCCGATGACTCGCTTTTCGACGTGGGTCACGTTGGTTTGCACGACGTTGATGGTGCGCTGGGAGTCTGACCTGGCTACCCGTTGCAGATCGGACACCGCCTTATCAAAGGTTTGCTTCAACGCATCTCCTCCCGGTGCCGGAAGGCCGAGGCCCGAAAGAGGCGAGCCCGGACCGGTTAATCCTCCGGAGGGTCCTCGCGTAACCGGTGATCCCGGCGTCCCGGCGGCGGCGGAAGCGGCCCGGGTCAGGCGGGAGGTGGGCGGATTCAACAGATCGCTTGCGCGGGAAAATGGATCGCCCGAAGCGCGACCGGCCGTTTGACCCTCGGACGGCGCGGGCAAGCCGAGAGAGTCGGCCAGGCGCGATCGGTCTGAATGGGCATCATCGGGCGGACCGGGCTCCGAGTACAAATATTCCCGCGGCCAGGATTTGGCGGCCCGCAGAAGCTCGGCGCCATTAAAGAAGTAAAAGGCAAAAAAGAGGCCGCCCAGGATCGCGATGATGGCGAAAATAATATTGGCCCACTCGGAGCGTCCCAGGCGCGAGCGGCGGAACTTGGAAGACTCCACCCCTTCATCCATTTGGGCGCCAGCCGGGGTTTCCGGGACGAGACCGGTTTCGACGCTTGGCGGAGAAGGGAAAGACTTGTCGGAGTTGGAAAATGCTTGGCCGAAATCGATTTGGGGCATGGCTGATTGGCCGAGTGAACCCTTTCAAGCGATCCCTCGTTCTTTTTTGGGAGCAATATTTGTTCCGAACGTTCTTCGGCTTGGTCCCGTGTTTTTCATTCTGCCAACTCTGGAAAATTCTCGATTTTTTTCTTGGCAAGGCTCTAAAGAATGGCATACGACACGCTCGCGAAGTCATTTCGCCGTTCCCGTGTCCCGCCTCCTCCTCCTAGCTCTTTTTGGCACAGCCAGTTTGGCCGTGGCGGCTCCGCCCAAATCGGATCCGTTTCCGCTGGCCGGACCGACCGTTCCCGGTCGCCTGGCGCGTTTGCGCTTCGGCCAGGCGGCGGCGCCCGAAAGCGCCCCGCTGGCGGTGAAACGCGCCATCTGGGCGGCGAACCAACTCCGCTCCAAGCCCTACCGTTTCGGGGGTGGCCATCGCTCTTTCCAGGACAATGCTTATGATTGTTCCGGAACGGTTTCCTACATGCTGGGCGGCGCCGGGTTAATCAAATCGCCCATGAGCTCCTCGGATTTGCGGAGATTTGGAGATCGAGGCGACGGCCGCTGGATCACGGTCTACGCGCGCAACGGACACACCTTTGCCGTAATCGCAGGATTGCGACTCGACACGACTCCTTACATCACCGGGCACGACCGATGGGCACCGCGGTGGCAGCCAACTGCGCGGAAGCCTTCCGGCTTCGAGGCGCGTCATCCAGTGGGGTTGTAATTCCTACGCCGTCTCACTCCGCTCTGACGGCGTCGGAACTCCGCGCCCTGAGGCGACTGAAAACACCGCAGGGGATTCAGGCTTACCTGGACCATCTGCCCTACAACCTTGCCCTGACCGCGGCCTCGCCCCGGAAAGTCCTGCAAGACCAAACGGCTTCCTGCCTGGAAGGCGCCATCTTCGCGGCCGCGGCCCTGCGCGTGCTCGGTTTCCCGCCGCTGATTTTCGACCTCGAAGCGGACCGGGACACCGATCACGTGGTTGCGATTTTCCAACAGCGAGGCCTGTGGGGCGCCATTGCCAAATCGAATTTCACGGGATGCCGCTATCGGGAACCGGTCCACCGCACGCTGCGTGAACTGGCCCTGAGTTACTTCAATACATACTTCAACCTGCGCTTCGAGCGGACGCTGCGGCGTTACTCACGGCCGGTTCATCTCCAGCGGTTCGACCGGCTGCACTGGATGACGACGGACGCGCCCGTCTGGTTCATCGCGGAATATCTTTGCGAGATCCCGCACACACCTTTGATCCCGCCCACCGTCGCGAAACACCTGACCCGGGTCGATGCGCGCACCGTCCAGGCCGAGATGGTCGGCCCCCGGGAAAAAAGGAAGCGCGCCTAACGACTTTAG
>JBBRDU010000112.1:0-9624 GCA_038203615.1 Chthoniobacterales bacterium | reverse complement strand
CTCGGCAACACACCTGTCATGCACGCGGTGCAAGCGGCGAAAAGGAGGAGCCGGCGTAACATGGCGCGACCTTACTTCGACGCGTAGTCAGATGGCAACGATTTCAATCCCTCCGTCCACAAGACCGTGACCCGACTCTCTTTCGACTCGAACATGCTTACGGTCGCGTTGGGGCCGACGGCGTCGTCGACCCGCGCGTTCAGGATGGTCGTTAGGGAGGCTGACGGCTCGGTCGGGTCCTTGTCGCGCATGACCAAGACGGCGCAGACAAGGAAGAGAGCGATGGAGGTGGCGCCGGTCCATAGGAGGCGGCGAATGGTCCACCAGGCGGAGAAACTGGTGTGCTCCCGGTCCGCCGGCGCCGCTTCTTCCCGGGCAATGCGCTCCCGCAGTTGGTGACTGAAGAAGTCTTGGTTGGTGAGGGCCGGCGCGACCAATTCCCGCTTGAGCAGGGTACTTAACTGTCTGGCGGATTTTTTCTCCGCTGCGGCGGCCGTTTTATCGGGCAGGGAAGCTTCGAATTCGGCCAGCTCCCGGCCGGTGAGTTGATCGTCGAGCCAGGCGGTGAATTGTTCTTCAAATGTTTTCATAAACGTCCTTCAACAGGTTCTGCAATTTCTTGCGCGCATAAAACAGGCGCGACATCACTGTGCCGATGGAGCACCCGAGTGCTTCCGCGATTTCGTGGTACTGCATGTCCTCAATCTCCTTCATTAAAATGACGGCCCGGTGCTCGGGGGAAAGCTGAGCGATCGCCTTGTCGATCTGGGCTCGAATTTCGGTGCCCTGCATCCGCTCAAACGGGAGCGCGTCCGGTTTCGGCACGGTCTTGGAGGCCGGGTCGATTTCCTTCAATTGGATGGCGTCATCAAACTCGGCGCCCGAGCCTTTGACCTGTTTTTTCCGGATCCAGTCGATGGTCACGTTCATAACGATCCGGTAGATCCACGTGTAAAAGGAGGACTGGCCGCGAAAGCGCTGGATCGATTTCCAAGCTTTTACGAAGCTGTCTTGAGCGAGGTCCCAGGCGTCCTGCTCGTTGTGGACCATGTTGTAAATCATTCCAAATACACGGGTTCTGTAGCGGGTGACCAGCTCGTCGAATGCCTCGGAGTCACCAGCCTGGCATCTTTTTACCAGTTCCAGTTCCGATACATCCGGCTGGGCCGGAGTCGCTTCCGTGTTCATATTGGACGGACCGGACGCTAATTCATTCAACCCCGAGAGCCTTCGGAGCCGAAGCGGCGGCG
Source organism: Chthoniobacterales bacterium (assembly GCA_038203615.1). Taxonomy (GTDB): domain Bacteria; phylum Verrucomicrobiota; class Verrucomicrobiia; order Chthoniobacterales; family UBA10450; genus JBBRDU01. Next base: position 8,374 of record JBBRDU010000112.1, on the reverse strand, counting down.
CCACTCGCCGCGATATTCGCCCATGAGCGTAATAATTCCGTCCCGCACCTGGAAGAGCCGTTGCAGAAGGACGCCCTGCTGCTCGGCTGTGATGAGCTTCTCGGCCAGGAGCTGGGTGGCTGCATCCATGGACATGGTGATGGCTTTTAACGCTCTCTTTAAATAGGCGATGGTCATGCCGATTTCATCGACTCCATCATCGCTCAACGCGGCCGCCAGTTTAGCGCTGGCCAGGGCCGAATGGGTGGCGAGTTTGACGGCGCTGGGCTCGTTCTGAAGGGAAGAATTTTGATCAAAAAGACGGTCGATCCAGATGGTTAGGGCAAAGGCGGCGCGGTAGAGACTGTGATCCTCGAACGTGTCCGGCGCGGCCGAAGCTTCGTCATCGTCCCCCGCCTCGTCCCGGTCGCTCTCTTCATCGATCAAGGCGTCGACCTCGGCGCTCCAATCTTTGGAGTCGATCAACTGGGTCCAGCCCATTTCGCGCGCGATGATCTGATCGCGCTGCGGATCGTCCAGATATTTCTCGAGCAGCTCCATGTATTTTTCCGTCTTGTGATCCTGCTGCTGCAGAAATCGCTCCCATTCGTACTCGTCCCAAGCTCGCTCGGGCTCGTGATCGAAGCCAGACATGCAGGGACTTAACGCCACCTTCCTGCATCGCGCAAAAGTTTTTGGTGCCGGGGAGGGCGCTTGGCCCGTATTTGCCGGATCATTCCGGACGGACGTTCAACTGATAATACAGAATCGAGACAGGATTAGCCCGATTTTTACGAGACCCATCCAGAAAATCTCTCCGCGGTGAGTCCGTCCCTTGGCGGACCTGTTAATCCTGTCTAACTGTCTTTAAAGACGCTCCGACAGGAGCGGGGCGGCTACGGGGCCTCAGTTTCGCGTTGCGTTTGCAGGCGCAGTTGGCCGCAAGCGGCGGCGATATCGTGACCTTTCTCGCGCCGCAAGGTGGCGGGGACGCCATGGTGTTTGAGGATGGCGAGAAATGCTTCCTGACGATTGCGTGAAGGCCGCGACCATTCCAGGCCCTCGACCGTGTTGTAGGGAATCAGATTGATCTTGGCCGACAAACGGCGGGCGTGGCGCGCGAGCAAACGGGCCTGATCGTCGGTATCGTTGATGTCTTGGATGAGAATGTACTCGAAACTTAGCCGCTGCTTTTTGTGCGCAACGTAATAATCGCAGGCCTCCAAAAGGGTCTCCACGTTGTAGCGGCGATTGACCGGCATGATCTGGCTGCGCACGTCGTCGCTGGCGCCATGCAAAGAGACGGCCAGGCGAATCTGCATCGGCTCGTCGGCCAACTCACGAATCTGCGGGGCGAGGCCGCTGGTCGAGACGGTGATGTGGCGGGCGCCGATCCCGAGACCCCAGGGCGCATTGATGATGCGGATGGCGCTCATCAAGTTTTCGAAGTTGGCCAACGGTTCGCCCATGCCCATGAAAACGATATTATCGATCTTCTCTCCGCTGGCGCGCTCCACCGCCATGATTTGCTCCACAATCTCGTTAGGCTGAAGGTTGCGCGAAAAGCCGTCGAGGCCACTGGCGCAAAATTTACAGCCGTAAGCGCAGCCGACCTGCGTGGAAACACAGATGGTGCGCCGGTCTGAACGTTCGCCGTAAAGCGCGGGCGAAGCCGGAATGAGGACGGATTCGATCAGGCTGCCGTCAGCCAGACGAAAAAGAAACTTTCGGGTGGTATCGTCCGAACCGAGGACGCGCACGGTGTTCAGCTGTTGCAGCGTGAACTGATCGGCCAGTTGTTCGCGCAGCGTGCGCGGCAGATCGGTCATGGCCTCCCATGATTCGGCTCGTTTGCCATAAAGCCACTCGGCGATCTGGGTGGCGCGATAGGGAGGCTGATCCGCGGCGGCCACGGCGTCTTGTAGATCGGTGAGCCGAAGAGATTTGATGTCGAGCTTGCCTTGGCCGGCCACAAGCAAGGTTAGTGGAGCGCGACGTAATCATCAAACAGAGGGGAGCTGCCACCCGAGACAGCTGCCGCCGCCCCGCTCTGCTCGCCGCGCCGTAGCTTCGCTCGGCGGGGCGAAGGCGGGTCGGGGCGTCCAAGACGTAGGCAGCACACAAACGAAGCGTACGTGCCGTTCGCCCCGTGGGTGAGATCCCTCGCTCCCGCCTCGGCGGGACTGGCTCGGAATGACCAGCTTTGGGAGTCGGCCGAGTCTTGTTGGCGGCACTGGCGGGGAGGAAAAAAAGGTCACCTTGAGTGCGGCGCGTTCCCGGTTAGGATGAAGGAACGATGAAAATTTTTGGTTTTGGATTTCTCTCGATGTTGGTGAGCGTCTTGGTCTTTGGAATGAGCGGCTGCGCCTCCAAAGATGAGGTAAGTACGCAATCGACGGCGCCCCGGACTTCCGTGCCTGGGGAAGACGTGACGGGCGGAGTGGGATTGGCGCCTTCAGCCGGCCCGGGTGGCGCGGCGGCTAACGTGCGGTTTTAATTAAGAGAGAGCGGCTTGGCCGCTTGCATTAGCTACGCCCTCCGCCACAGCGAGCAGGCTGGAGAGACCATTCCACCTTTGAAGCGGTTCATCTTCGCCCTTGCTCCGTGGGGCACACAAAGGAAATCGGGTGGCGTTGTCTGAATGGGTGAGATCTTTGGCCGTCTTCACTGGCTCCGGCCACGGCGGGCAGGCGGGATGACCCGCGAGGGGGGGGGAAGCGATTGCGCGATGTCGGTCGATTTTGAGTTTCTGCTTGATCGGGTCGGCCAACGCGGAAGTGTCATCGGCATGCCGAAGTCGAGGACGCCGCTGAGCATTGGATGGGAAGCGGCCAAGGCCAACGCGGCGCCCGGCTTCATTCTGCAAGGCGCCATGCTGTCCATCCTGATCGCGTATTACGCGAGCGCGCGCTTCGCCGGCTGGCTCGATCTATTTGCTCACTACAAGCAACAGCACAGCTTTCTCTTCGTCGTGCTGGCCGGCATCATCGCCGGCGCGCTGTTACCGGAGTTGTTCGTCGTGTTCTTTTTTCAGAAGGGAAAATGGCGGCGTCAGAATTTACGGAACCTGACTTTCACCGTTCCGACGTGGGCGATCGACGCGGTGCTGGTGGATTTGATGTATCGCGCCAACGCGGTGTGGTTCGGCAACGTGGTAACGGTGCCGGTGGTGCTCGCGAAGATTTGTGTCGATCAGTTCGGCTACAATCCATTTCTGGCTGCACCAGGGGAGGTGCTCGTTTACGAATGGAAGAACGAGGGCTTTTCCTGGGAATCCGTGCGGCGCTCTCTGACTTGGGATCATTACCGCGACAAAATTGTTCCGACTTTGCTGGCGACCTGGGTGGTGTGGGGACCGCTTATGGCGATCATTTATTCACTGCCTTACCCGGTGCAATTTCCGTTGTTCAGTATCGCGCTCACCTTTTGGGTTCTGCTTCTGACCTATATGACGAATCGGTTCTCGGGCAAGATTGAAGCCGACGCGCCCCTCGCGCTCTCAGTCGCCAGAGAAGATTGAACGTCCACAGATTGCCGGAACCCTAATTCCCTCGCAGATCTTCTTGGACAGGATTAACAGGTCCGCCAAGGGACGGACTCACCGCGGAGAGATTTTCTGGATTTGGGTCTCGTAAAAATCGGGGCTAATCCTGTCTCGTTCCTTTTCGATAATCTGCGTAAATCTGCGAAATCTTTGGATGAATCAGTTTTCTGAAAAATGGATGAGCGCTTCGTGGACTCCGGCGCCGTGCTCTTTTTGGGCGACGTAACCGCCGGCCTGGCGCACGGCTTTTTTTACTTCCGGGATGGCGTTGGCCGGGCAGGCGGGCATGGCGGCGAAGGCGCCATCGAGCATGGAGATGTCGTTGTGATGATCACCGGCCGCGAAGATGTGGTCGCGCTCAATCCCGAGCAGGCGGGAGAGCTCGGCCAGAGCCGCGCCCTTGTGGTAATCGGCGTGACAAAACCGGAGATACACCGTGTTGCGCTGGTAATTGAACTTCGGCTGCCGGGCGCGGGCTTGCTCGATGAATTCCGTCACCCGGTTCATTTCTTCTTCGCTCGATGTGATCAGGCCCGTGGGGCCGCCTGTTTCGTAGATGATTCGCGCCTTCGTTTTGTCATTCACGAAATCGAGAACCTCGGCGAGGACGGATGAGGCAGAGGTGAAGAGCTCGGTGTGAGCGCGGGCGCAATGAGCGTTCCAGTCGCCGAACGCTTCCCATTTTTGTCCGTTGGTGGCCGGCCGGAAGATGTCGCGTTCGCTCGTCAGGATAAAATCGGGGCGGAAGGGAAAGGAGAAATCGGTGAGTCCTGATTCGAGCAGATCGACGGAGCGACCGGTGTTGATGGCCCAGATGGCGCCCTCGCTTTGCAGTTGCCGGAGGGATTCCATGCAGGCGATATCGAGCACCGGCTCGCTCACGCGCGAGACGATGGTGCCGTCGAAATCGGTGCTGACGAGTCTGATTTTCGTGGCCATGGAAAGCGGTTAACTTAGGAACTGATCGGGGCGAACGCAATTAGGTGGAGCGCTCTGGCGTGGTGTTATCCGAAGGGCGGCGCCCCGACAGAGGGGGGCGACTACAGTTCCCTGGCGAGATCGAGGGATCGGCGCGGCCATGGCGGGAGGGAGGGAAGCTGGCAGCTTCCCCTACAGGATCTCTTGCCGGCCGGACCGACGGCAGTGACTTCTTGCGTGCGGGTCCGAACGACTCAACAGTAACGGCAGAGGAAAATGAAATCGGCATATGAACTGGCCATGGAACGACTGCAGAAGTCGGCGCCGAGCGTCTCGTTAACGGACGAGCAGAAAACGCAAATCGCGGAAATTGAATCGGGTTTCAAGGCCAAGATCGCGGAGCGCGAGGTTTTCCTGAAAGACCAGATCCGGAAAGCGCAGGCGGGCGGCAAGCTGGAGGAAGCGGAGGAGCTGGAGAAGCAGCTGGCGTTGGAGATCCGGCGGTTGCACTCCGATTGTGAGGAGAAGAAGGAAAAGGCGCGGGCGGGTTTTGCGAAGTAGTTAGGCTGGCGACGTGACTCTTCTCCGGTAGGGATGTCTCCCCGAGACGTCCTGGTTTTCGGGCTTGAGGGAGCGCGCGGAGGGGACGCCGCAGCGCGGCGTCCCTCCCATTAAATCGAGGGGGCGGCGTTTGCGACGGGGGGGGTGCGGCGTGCGCCGCGCTTGGGTAGGTTGGGATCGAGGAAACCGAGCATGTGGGCGTGGTGAATGACGCGGACGCCTTCCTGCCGTTGCAGCTCGGCGATTTGGGCCTGGAATTGTTCCATTTTGGTCCAGTGCACTTTGGGCCGGAAATGGTGCTCGGCGTGGTAGCCGTTGTAAAAGAAGAGCCAGTTATAAATTTTGCCGTAACTGCTCACGCCCCACGCGATCGGCTTGTCGGGGTCGGCGCCGTAATGCCGGAAATAGCCATTCAGATAGCTGAAGCAATGGCCGAGGTAGAAGAAGGGCAGTAAAAAACAGATCACGTAGCGCCAGTTGAGCAAGAACATGACGAAGAGCACGGCGGCGAACGCAGCCAGCTCGATGTTACCCCACATGAGGTCGCCACCCCCGCGTTTACGCAATTCCTTGCGGATGGCGGCCGGACTATCGCGGAAGAAACTGAGAAAGACGTAGGCCCAGGGATTCTCCGCTTCGCCTTCGTGGCCGTGCTTGTAGATGGAAAGCCAGTCAATCGTCTCGCCATTGTGGGCGGGGCGATCGGAGTTGCCCTTGTGATGCTGCATGTGCACGGCGTCGTAATAGGTCTGCGAGAAACAGCAGGCGACTGAATTGGCCAGGCTGAAGAGACGGTTGAGCAGGCTGGAACGGAAGAACGGGTTATGAATGAAGTTGTGACCGACGCCGTTAATATTGGCGTTGACCATGAGCGCGTAGACGAAGCCGAGGATGAGCATGATCCAGAGCGGCGTGTGCGGGTAGAGGAGAAAGAGGGCGAAGAAGTAGGCGAGATGGAAGAGGGCGGCGAGGGTGGGGACCACATCCCAGCGGGTGTGGGCGAAGATGATTGAGTTGGTGGTGGGGCGTTCGACCCGAAGGGCGTCAGCGGTGGTCATGGGGGAAGGAACTTGGTGGGGGACCATCTATTTTTGGCGGAACTTGCGAAGATTAGCAAGCGGGCACGGCGATCTTTTACGATGGTTATTCTGCGTTTGCAAATCGGTTGCTCGCACGCCTACCTTAGCGCCCCAGCCCATGTTTGCCCTCCAGCCCGAGATGAAAATTTTCAGTGGATCCGCTAACCGCGATTTGGCGGAGAAAATCTGCAAGTATATCGGCGTTCCGCTCGGTCAGGCCACGATCAGCTCGTTTCCCGACGGCGAGACTTATGTGAGAATCGAGGAAAACGTGAGGGGCCGGGATGTCTTCCTGATCCAGCCCACTTGCCCGCCGACCAACCAGCATTTGATGGAGCTGTTGATCATGGTGGATGCGGCCCGCCGGGCCAGCGCCGATCGGATCACGGCGGTGATTCCGTTTTTCGGCTACGCTCGCCAGGACCGCAAGGATCAGCCGCGGGTGCCGATCACGGCCAAGCTGGTGGCCAATCTCCTGAACGCCGCCGGGGTGAGCCGAGTGTTGACGATGGACCTGCATGCGCAGCAGGTGCAGGGTTTTTTCGATATCCCGGTAGACCACCTTTATTCGATGCCTGTTCTTATTAAGTACCTGCGGCAGCGGTTAACCCGTAAAACGGTGATTGTTTCGCCGGACGTGGGGGGCCTGAAGATGGCCTCGGCCTACGCTCAGGCGCTGGGAGCGAACCTGGCCATCGTGGCCAAGCAGCGGAAAAGCGCCACCGAGACGGAAGCGCTTTATGTCATTGGTGACGTGGAGGGGTGCGACGTCCTGCTGGTGGACGATTTGACCGAGACGGCCGGCACCCTGTGTTCCGCGGCGGAGACCCTCAAAGCCAAGGGGGCGCTCGACATCTACGCGGCCGTCTCCCACGCCGTCCTGGTCGATCTTGCAATTCCGCGATTGCAAAAGTCCAAAATTAAAGAATTAGTAACGACCAACAGCACGCCTGTGCGCACGGTCGAGGGGTTTTCGATCAAGGTGCAATGTGTCTCCGAGTTGCTCGGAGAGGGCATGAAGCGGATTCACAACGACGAGTCTGTGTCCTCGCTGTTCAACATCGACAAAGAAAATGGCAAAACAAGTTAAACTAAAAGCGGAACATCGAGACGCAGTGGGTCGTTCGGCCGCGCGCAAATTGAAGGCCCAAGGGTCTATCCCCGCCGTCGTTTACGGCGGCAAGAACAAACCGCAACCGTTGCAGGTGTCCGCCCGCGATGTGAACGCCATGCTGAGCCACGCTTCGGGCGAGAACATTCTGGTGGAACTGGAGATCGCTAGTGGCAATCGCCTCGCGCTCGTGCAGGAGATCCAGCACGCCCCTCTGGGCGGAAAGGTTTTGCATATCGATTTTCATGCCGTTTCCATGGACGAGAAGATTCATGCGGACGTGCCGCTGGAGCCGACTGGCATCGCCAATGGCGTCAAGAATTTCGGCGGCTTGCTCGAGCAAAGCCTGCGTTCGCTTTCGATCGAGTGTTTGCCGCGCGATCTGCCCGATCGGATCACGGTGGACATCTCGGCGCTCAACATCGGGGATGCCATTCACGTGCGGGATATCCTGTTACCGAACGGCGTCACCGCGAAGGTGCAGCTGGAACTGACCGCTTTTTCAGTGGTGGCTCCTGCGGTGGAAGAAGAGCCAGTGGTCGCGGAAGCTGCCGCCGCTGGTCCGGAAGTCATCACGGAGAAGAAGCCGGCCGAAGGCGAGGCCGCTCCGGCCGCGCCCGCAGGCAAGGAAGCCAAGAAGGAAGCCAAGAAGTAGGCCATTTGGGCTTTCGGCCTTCGGCCTTCGAATTAACCGGATGTGGAAGAGAGTTCTCCACCCGTTCGCCTAATCGTCGGCCTGGGAAATCCCGGGCCGGACTATCAGTTTACCCGTCACAATATAGGGTTTCTCGTGATCGACCGCCTGGCGGCGCAGCTGGGGGCGAATTGGGAAAACTCAAGCAAATGGGGGGCGGCAGTGGCCAAAGCCGGGAATGTCCTGCTGGTCAAACCGATGACTTATATGAACCGGAGCGGCGAACCGCTTCGGGCGGTTGCCCAATTCTACAAGGTGGAGGCGGGCGAGACCCTGGTGGTGATGGACGACATGGCTTTGCCACTGGGGCGGATTCGTCTCCGTCTGGATGGCGGAACGGGTGGGCATAACGGGCTGGAATCCATCATCTTGCAACTCGGAACGGACGGGATTCCCCGTCTCCGCGTGGGGATTGGTGCCCCGCCGCCGGAAGGAGCGGTCGACTACGTGCTCGGGAGATTTTTCGAGGAAGAGAAACCGGTCGTGAG
>JBBRDU010000111.1:0-9682 GCA_038203615.1 Chthoniobacterales bacterium | reverse complement strand
ATGCGGCGGGCGGAAGGAGCGACGTCCCGGTGAGCACGGTTCTCGGCTGGCCATCGACCAGTTTGCGGGTGGGCGCGCCGGATGGCGTAAATTGCGGCACCTGCGGGGTCCAAAGAGGCAGCGCGACCGGCCCTTTCGCAGGCAGCGCAGCTTGCGCCGCCGCTTTTTGTTTAGCCTTCGCCTCGGCCTCTTCCTGATCGCTGTCGGCCGTCATCTCCTTCAGTTCGGCCTCCTGCTTCTGCTCCATCGCTTTCATCTCCGCTTTCGACTTTGGCGGAGCGGCGAGTGCTTTCTTAATCTCTTCGTCGATATTCATGTCCTGGCTGTAAACAAGCGACGGGAGAACGAGCGCGACCGAGAGCAACACGGCAAGTCTGATGATCATGCCGGCGATAGTAGGGCGATAATAATTACAAAGAAAGCTCCGGTACGTCCTAATAACTCGCGTCTAGTTTCTGGCGTTTGGGACGCGCCGCCGCGCCGCCTCTAGCGAGTTTGACGGCGTTATTCTTCAGATCAGCTGCGATTTCGGCGAATGGGGCGACTCCGAAAGCATTTGCGAGCCGGCGGCGGCTTCTAAGTCTTCTCCGATTTCCGCCTTCAGGTTCCCAGGTTCTCAGCCTTCACTGTTACCTCCGACACTATAATCGATGCGACTAGCTCGCCTCTGGCGTTGTAACAGCGGGAGGTGAAGCAGCCAGGCGAGGCCTTCGGCCAGAGGTCAGATATCGGAGGACTTCGGCATCTTGAGCGGTTGGTGAAGAGGTGCGAAAAGTTAGTCTCGGCGAGCCGCCGAGACCAACACGCGAGCCGCGTGTGCTCCCCGGACATGACGGACGTCAGAGGTCAGAGGTCAGACGGCAGATGGCGGCCTGCGGGGGGCGGTCAAGACACCCCGACGGAGCGGAGCGGCTAAGGTTTTTGGGAGGTCGCGACGCGGAGGGCCTCCCACACTAAGGAAGCAGGAAAGGGGACTCGCTCGACGGGTCTGGGCGCGGGGTTTACGGTGCGGACATGAGCGCGCGATCGAACTTCGTCAGTCTTCACCCGTATTTCAAAGTGCATCCGGGGAAACTCGAAACGCTGAAGGCGGCGTTGCCGGGTTTCATCGAGAAAACGGCTACCGAGGAGAAGAATCTTTTCTATGAGTTCACCATCAATGGTGATGTAGTTTTTTGTCGCGAAGGGTATGTCGATGCTGAGGGGCTTCTTGTCCATTTCGATCACGTTGGTGCGATGCTCGCGGAAGCGCTCAAGATTGCTGACCTGATCCGGATTGAAGTTCACGGGCCAGCGGGGGAACTGGAGAAATTGAAGGGCCCGCTGGCTCATCTGAAGCCGGCATTCTTTGTTATAGAAAGCGGAAAAGCGGAAGCTGAAAGGGGAAGCGTTGAAGCGTGGCAAGCGGAGCGCGTGCCCTACAAATGTGAGGAACGGCGGTCATAGACCGCCGCTACAGAAGAGGCGCCCTTCGGCGGAGTATGCCCGGCGGGGTCCTACGGTTGATTGAGCGAAATTAGCTGGAGTTCGGTCTTGCCGGCAGGGGACGGGGTATGCGAAAATCAAGGTTATGAACCCCGAACCCTTTGATCGTTTTCCGCTCTCTCATAATGATGGTGTGAGTCGCCGGACTTTTCTTGGCACGACTCTTGGAGGTAGCGCCGCTCTTTTGGCCGGTGGGCTGGCCTCGCTCGTCCCGCGCGCGGGGATGGCCGCCGGCTCAACCAATGGCGCGCCCTGGATCGAGGCGTCGATCCCGCAATTACAGGCGATGTTTGCTTCGGGAGCGCTGAGCAGCCGGCAATTAACGCTGGGTTACCTGCAGCGAATCAAAGATCTCAACCCTCTGCTCGGGGCGGTCATCGAAACCAATCCCCAAGCGGTGGCCATCGCCGCGGGCCTGGATAACGAACGTCGCGCCGGGCATGTGCGCGGCCCTCTGCATGGCATCCCCGTTTTAGTGAAGGATAACGTCGCCACGGCCGATAATATGCAGACCACGGCCGGGTCGCTCGCGCTGGTGAACAGCCGGGTGCCAGCAGATTCCGTGATCGTGAACCGTTTGCGCGCGGCCGGCGCGGTCATTTTGGGGAAGGCGAATCTTTCTGAGTGGGCGAATTTCCGCGGGTTTGCGCCTTTCAATGGTTGGAGCGCACGGGGCAGCTTCACGCGCGATCCGTACCTGCTGAGTTTCGATCCGTGCGGCTCGAGCTCGGGCTCGGCGGCGGCGACCGCGGCCAATCTCTGCGCGGTGGCGGTGGGCACCGAGACGGATGGATCGATCGTGTGCCCGTCCGGCAACAACCTGGTGGTCGGTCTGAAGCCGACGGTGGGACTCGTTGCGCAGGATGGCATCATTCCGATCGCGCACAGTCAGGACACGGCCGGGCCGATGGGGCGAACGGTGACCGACGTGGCGATCATGTTGAATGTGCTACAATCGCCCTTCGGCGAGGTCCTGGGGCATTCCGTCCCGAGCGATTACACGATGTTCCTGCACCGCGGCGCGCTAATGGGCAAACGGATCGGTGTCGACCGCCGTTATTTCACGCCGGATTTTGGCGGGGAAGACGATATCAACGCGGTGGCCCAGATTGGCCTGAACGCGATGACGCAGCTGGGCGCGACGCTGGTGGACACCGATACAGGGGATCCGTCGGCTAACGACTTCAAGTTTTACAACGACGAGTTTCTCGTCCTGCTGGTGGAGTTCAAGGCGCAGATCGCGCAGTATCTGGCCGGTCTTCAGCATACTTCCATGCGGACGCTGGCGGATCTGATCGCCTTCGACATTTCGCATTGCCCGGCGGAGATGAAGTACTTTGGCCAGGAAGTGTTCGAAATGGCGCAAGCGACCAGTGGCGATCTGAATGATCCGGCCTACCTGGCGGCCAGACATGATAACCTGCTGTTTGCGCGCACGAACGGGATCGATGCCGCGCTGCAGCGCGATCAACTCGATGCCATCGTGGCGCCGAGTTACAGCTTTGCCTCGTCGCCCGCGGCGGTGGCCGGCTACCCCGACATCTCGATTCCGTTAGGACTGACGCCGGAAGGAAAACCGGCGGGGTTCTGGATGTACAGCGGATTTCTGCAGGAGCCGAAGCTTTTGGCCTTCGCTTACGATCTCGAGCAAGCGCTCCGGCCTCGCACGCAACCGGCGTTTCTCGGCATGGTGCCGTCCGAGCCGGCGGACGCCGGGATCTGTGCCGCGTTGCCATCGAAGCCGCATGTCTTCACAGGGAAGGGACACCTGCCGCATCATTTTGGCAGTGGAAAGGCGTTTCGGCGGTAGATGAAGAAGTTGAGGGGTTGACGGGTGGAGGAGTTGAGGGGTTGAGGGGTTGAGAGCGGAGGGAATAGAAGCAAACGCTCAACGCTCAACCCCGCAAACCTATCGGGGCAGGCGTTCAAAGGCAGAGGAGAGACGGAGGGCGGAGATTATTTTTTGGCGTTACGGGGGTCGTCGGCGGGATTGACGTATTTGATCTCGAACGGTCCTTCGCTGTGAATCTGCACGACGGTTTCGCCGGTGGTCCAGACGAAATGGGTCATCCCAGGGGGCAGGACGGCAAAGCTGCCTGCCGCCAGTTCGCGCGTCGCGGCCTGGTCGAATTTATCTCCCATCCCGAGATGGATGACGCCAGAAATAACGGTGACGCGTTCCGCGGTCGGATGCGTGTGTGGCTGGATTTTGTAGCCGTCCGCCGTTTTCAATCGCACGGTGAACGATCCGTTTTTGGTCGGGTCGCCATCGAGCACGGCCATTTGTCCGCCCGCCGGCAGGGAAGGAGGAGCGTCGCCCCACTTCAGGTCGGCTGGGGCAAACATTTTGTGCTCGGCCGGTGCCGCCATTTTTCGGGTCTTCTTGCCTGAGCCCGGGCTTTTTGAGTTTTCCTTTTCGCGGGCGACCACCGCCAGGGTGGAGAGGGCCAGGATCGATCCGAGTAATATCACGTTCTTGTTCATAAGTTTCTGGATTTTGAAGTTGTTGTGCCGGAGAACGCCTGTCCGCGGTCGGGCGAAGAGCGCTCCCGGGATATTGGTTACGCGAGGCGGATTCATCAAGCTGGAAGGGGCTTTCGAAAACTGAAAAGCGGACAACGGAAAGGCTGAAATGGGAGGGGGAGAATTAATTGGGAAAGCAGGAAGCCAGGAAGGGGACGAAGAATTAAAGACGACGGTCGTGGACCGCCGCCATAGGCTACGCCCCGACCCGCCTTCGCAAGGCTACGGCGCAGCGACCAGAGCGGGGCGGCTACAGGTATTTTGGGAGGTCGCGCCGCGGAGGTCCCTCCCACATTTCATAACCGGCGGACGGACGGCGGAAGGCGATTGGGGTCAATCGCCCCTGCTTGGATCACATGAACGGCACGCGGGACGCCGAAGGCTTAGGCCTCGGTGTGGCGGGCGTAATGGCGGTCTACGCCCTTTGGGAGGAGACGTTTACGGCCGCGTTGGCGGCGGCGGGCGAGGGTCGCGCGTCCACCTTTGGTCGCCATGCGCGCGCGAAAACCATGCTGGTTTTTACGGGTGCGTTTGGATCGCTGAAGGGTGCGTTTCATAGTGCTAGGTCCGCCGAGCGGATGGGAGCGGGAATGTTAGGGAGGGAAAGGCGGTTGTCAATCGCCTCAAACAGGCGGTTTCCGACAGGAATGACAATTGCCAGCGCCTCCACTTTCTGGAATAACGGGGCGGGTGAGCGAAAAAGTGACGATCGAGCCGGCGACGGAGGCGGATTTGGACGAATTGTCCGACTTGCTCGGCGAACTTTTCACGGAGGAGAGCGATTTTCGCCCGAATAAGGAGAAACAGCTGCACGGGTTGCGGCTCATCTTTGAGCAGCCCAACCGGGGTCGCGTCTTTGTCTTGCGGCGCGATAACGCGATCGTGGGCACGATCAATCTTCTTTTTACGATCAGCACGGCGGAGGGCGGATTCGTCATCCTGCTGGAGGACCTGGTGATCCACCGAAAATACCGGGACCACGGTTACGGCTCGGATTTGCTGAATCACGCCATCGAATTCGCCAAGCAAAAGAAATTTCTGCGCATCACGCTCCTGACCGATCGGCCGGAGATCCGATCACAAAATTTTTTCCGGCGACACGGTTTCGTGGATTCCTCCATGATGCCGATGCGTCTCCTTCTTTCGCCCGCGGACGGGGGAGTCGCGTCGACGCCCTGAACGAGCCGCCGACAGATGCGGGGCAGGATGGGGTGCGTGCGTCGTCGGCTCCGTTAGGCGCGGCCCTGCCGCTTTTCCGGGTGGCGGGCATCCGCGTTTACCTGCACTTCACCTGGTTCATCGTGGCGGCGTTCGAGATAACGGGCTTTGCGCGGATGTATCACGCTCCGTTCTGGGGCGTGATGGAATATCTCTCTCTGTTTTTGATCGTGCTGCTGCACGAGTTCGGGCATGCTTTTGCCTGCCGGCAAACGGGCGGACGGGCCGACCGAATTGTGCTCTGGCCGCTAGGCGGAGTCGCTTTCGTCCAGCCGGCGCCGCGGCCCGGGGCCTATCTCTGGAGTATTGCAGCAGGCCCTTTAGTCAACGTTCTGCTTTTCGTGCCGCTCACTTTGCTTTTGACGGTGGCAGCCCGGTTGCACTGGAACATCGCTCATCACGATCTTTATCATTTCGTCTTTGCCCTTTGGACTATGAACACGGGGCTGCTGGTCTTTAATCTGCTGCCGGTTTATCCGCTGGATGGCGGGCAGATTGTGCGCGCTCTTCTCTGGTTTAAACTCGGACCGATCCGGAGCCTGAAGATTGCGAGCGTGATCGGCTTTGGCGGCGCGATCCTGTTCGCGGTGGTGGCTTACGCGCTGCGATCGATCTGGCTCGGGATCCTGGCGTTTTTCGTTTTCGGGCAGGCGCAGTCTGGCTGGCGGCAGGCGCAAAATCTTGCGCTGGAAGCCGACAGACCACCCCCGCCGTCGGTGGCCTAGACAGAGCAGAGTCTCGAAAGGACAATCGATATTCCTTTAGGCCGTGACAGAAGAATTTAGCCACCCGCCTACGCTGAAAACGGCTTCGGCCGCGGCAGGCAGATGAATATTGGGAAGAGAAGAAGAAAAAGGCGCGGGCTGGTTTTACGAAGTTGTTAGGCGCAGGACTCTTTTCAGGTAGGGATGTCTCTCCGAGACGTCCGGTTTTTTTGGGCTTGAGGGAGCGCGCGGAGTGGACGTCCCAGCGGGACGTCCCTACCGGGATTTGTCGGCTCCCGCCGCGGCGGGTAAACGGTAGAGTCTCGCCCCACCGGATCAATTTGAGCGGGAGCCTTGTCCTCAACTTTTCTTGCGGCTCTCGCACCAGGCGGCGAGTTGGCGCGACAATCTTTCCTTCAGCTCGGCCCGGATTTGAATTTCATCGATGGCCTTGGCCACTTCCTTGGCGTTCGCTCCGGATTGATTGGTTCCGCCCAAAGTTTTCAGTTCGTCGATGTACTTCAGGTCGGAGAAAAAGGTGAACAAGCTCGGCGCGTAAGTGGCAGCGCCGAAGGAATCGAGCTTGGCCTGGAGCGCCTTCATGTTTTGCCGGGCAAACTCCCAGGCCATCTCGGGATGATCGCTGTAACGCCCGACTTTGCCGACGAGGTAGGTGGCGCGGCTGGTGGAAATCTCATTGGTGAGGGAAATTTGCAGCGCTTTTTTGAGCAGGACCGGATTGGTCGCGCACGCGAGCGCATCGTAATAGTTTTGTTTCTCGCCGATGCTGGTGGTGGCGAGGCCGAGCTCGTGAATTTTATTCCAGGTGGCTTCATCGGCGTAGTGACCGACGACCATCAGGATGGGACGCCTGAGATCGGGTGAAAGGGTGGTGGGATCCGCCAGATATTTTTGAAAACGATCGCGGCAACCGGCGATAATGCCGGGATCGTTGAGGTCGCCGAGAGCGGCGATGACGCTGGCGCGCAAGTTCGAAAGCTTGACCGGTTCGTCCGACTTGGGTTCCCAACCGAGCGCGTCGAAGGTCGGGCGGAGGATGGAACGCGCGTAACGCTGAAACTTTTCGCGGTCGGGTCGGCCGACGAGGAGGCGATTGGTGAAATCAAAGGCGCCGATAATTTGGTCGCGTTCGGCCAGCTCGTTGACGGAAGGGAGCGCTTCGACCAATCGCAGATAGAAGGCAAGCGGCGCGCGATTGGCCTGCACCAGCGCCCACTCGTCGCTCAGGAGATTGACGCGGTCTTCGACTTTCAATTTGGGCAACGCGGCCAGGAGCAGGTCCCACGATTTATCGTCATATTGAACACGATAATTTCCAGCGCCGTCGGCATTCAGCTTTAGGACGGCGTCGGCTGAAATTTTTTCGAGGACATCTGTCTCATTGGTCAGCAACCGGCTCTCCTTCTGGTCGCGACCGACCACGGAGTAGGTGAGCGGAATCTGCCAGTGCAGGGCAGGCGGATTTTTGAAGTTCACGGTCAGGCGCTCCTGCTTGAGCAGAACCTTGTCGTCCTCGCGTTTCACTTCCACGACGGGAAATCCCGGTTGCTGGACCCAGCCGGTGGCGATGTCGCCGACGGGTTTGCCGGACGATGCGGCCAGCGCTTTCCAGAGATCGGTGGTGGTGGAATTGGAATACTTATGAGCCGCCATGTAACGGCGGATGCCATCGCGAAATGGTGCTTCCCCGAGGAAACTTTCGAGCATGCGGATGAGCGATTGCCCTTTCTGATAAGTGATATCGTCAAAGGCGCTGTTCGCTTCCGCCTCGGTGGCGACGGGTTGCTGGATGGGATGAGTGGTGGAACGCATATCGCCTTCCATGGCTTGTTCCTTGGCAATGCCGACGCGGCGGGTGGGATTGCGCGGCACATTTTTGCGCAGCCAGACTTCCCATTGCGGATTAAAGAAGGCGGTCGATTTCGTTCCCATCCAGGAAGCGAATCCTTCGTTGAGCCAGAGATTGTCCCACCAGGCCATGGTAACGAGATCGCCGAACCACATGTGGGCCATTTCGTGCGCGAGCACGGCGAAGATGTCCTGTTTGACGTCGTCGGAGGTGGTCTTGGGATCGAAGAGGAGCGAGCTTTCGTAATAGGTGATGCCGCCCCAGTTTTCCATGGCGCCGCCGAACCCGCCGGGCACGGCGATCTGATCGAGCTTGGGCAACGGGTAGGGGACGCCGAAGTAGTCGTTATAATAATCGAGGAGTTTGGCCGAGCTCTCCAAGGCGTATCGGCCCCATTCCGCTTTTCCTTTGGTGGTGATGACGCGGAGTTGGACGCCTTTGCTTTGCGTCTCGATGAGGTCGAGCTCGCCGGCGACGAACACGTTGAGGTAGCTCGACATGAGGGGAGTGGCGGCGAACCGGACCTCTTTGCCGTGGTCCACGCGGGTCTCGCTGGCCACCGGCATATTAGAAACGGCGAGCCAGTTTTCCGGGACGACGGCGGTGAGTTGAAAACGGGCGCGGAAGCTGGGTTCATCCCAGCAGGGAAAAAAACGGCGCGCATCGGTCGGTTCGAATTGCGTGCCGAGCATGACTTTTTTGGCGCCGCTCCCTTGCTCCTGATAAGAGGCGTAAAATAGTCCGGAGCCTTGCTCGTTGATTTTGCCGGTGAAAGCGAGAGCGACGGTGTGTTCGCCGGCGGCGAGTTCGTTAGGTAAGGCGAGGGCGAGCAACTCCTGTTTGCGATCGAGTTGGATGGAGGACTTGGGCAACGGCTTGCCGTCGATGGAGGCGGCGGTGATCTCGAGCTCGAGAGAGTTGAGCACGATCTGGCGGACCGCTGCGTGCACGCTGACCTTGATCGTCTCGGTGCCGGTGAAGGAAAATTGATCGATTTTCGGAACGATCCGGACGGCGTAATCGGTCGGGACGACTTGTTTGGGGAGTTTTCCGGGGGTGGTGGCGAAGTCGAACGGTTTTTCTGCATTCATGGGCGCGAGGAGAGTGAGTTGAGAGA
This sequence comes from Chthoniobacterales bacterium, assembly GCA_038203615.1. Classification (GTDB taxonomy): domain Bacteria; phylum Verrucomicrobiota; class Verrucomicrobiia; order Chthoniobacterales; family UBA10450; genus JBBRDU01. Next base: position 765 of record JBBRDU010000111.1, on the reverse strand, counting down.
AAGCGAGAAGGGCGAAGCGCGAAAGTCGCATCCGGCCAATAGACAGCGCGGAGAAACGCTGACAAGCTGACAAGCTGAAATAAGAAGGGGAGGGGAATTGCGGATTTCGGATTGCGGATTACGGATTGCGGATTGCGGATTGCGGATTGCGGAGGAGGGGAATGGTCTGGCAAGGATGCACGAAGGATGGAAGGGGAAGTAAACGCCGAACGCTTCATTCAGAAAGCGTGGTTGGCCGTTGTGTCCTTGGTGGACTTTGTGCGAGGAAGCTAACGGCCGCGGGCTATTGCACGACGAGGACGAGGAGGAGCTGGCCGCTGCCGATTTGGGGGCCCTTGATGACGAGCGGGCTGCGTTTGCTTAATTTGGTAGCGGTCTCGAGGATGAGTTGCTCGGAAGGCGGCTCGCTCGTTTCGCGCTGCATGAGCTTGAGATTGAGCACATAGCCGCCTTCGCTCGGACCCTGGGCGTCGATGTGCAGGGCAAAGTGTTTGCTCGAGGCCAGCCAGTTTTCCTGGCCGTCCTTAAGGGCTTTGTGCGACTGGCCGATGACCTCAAATTGGTTGTAGCCGAAAAGCTCTTTTAGAGTCGGCTCGATGGACGCGAGTTCGGATGGAATGGGCTGCGGTTTCTCCACGTTGTTGGCCATGACCAGGCCGCTCCAGACCACCTCGCCGATGTGCGATGAGGCCGCTGCTTTGCCCGAACCCGAACTCTTCTTATGCGTTGGAAGAAACGGGTGCAGTAAATCGTCGATCAATCCCC
>JBBRDU010000110.1:0-9722 GCA_038203615.1 Chthoniobacterales bacterium | reverse complement strand
TGGCCGGTTCTGCCGCTGCCGGCATCGATTCCTTCTTCGCGTTCAAAAGCCGGGCAAAGGCCGAGGCCGGTTCGTTCAGGACCCGCACCAGTTTGGTGTCGGGCGCCAACAGCACCCCAAGCAACTGCGACAGGAGAACCTCGCGCGATGGCAATTCGGCCAAAGTTTCTACTTCCTGCGTCGACAAGATCGCCTTGTCGATCACCCCAATCTTGACGGCGGCAATCTTAAATTCAGCCGCGAACGCCTTCAGAATCTTGGCGATCGGCGCCGCGTCCTTTTTTCCCGTCACCACCGCGGTCTGGCCGGTCAGCCGATCGGACACGTCCGGCAATCCGGAGTCCGTCATGGCACGCTTCAGGAAGCTGTTCTTGACCACGTGCACTTCCGCGCCGCTCGCCGCCAGACGATTCCGCAGATCCGCGAAGTGATTGACGTTCATGCGCTGGTAATCGGTCACCAAAAGAAAGGGTGACCCCTTCAGTTTGTCAGAAAGATCAGAAACGATATTGGCTTTTTCGGGTCGCATAAAAATTCTCCTAAACAGTCAGATACGGAGATGGATCGACCTGGATGCCAGGCGACATCGTCGCACTCAACGTCATCCCTTCGAGGAAACGTCCTTTGGCCGTGGCGGGACGCGCCCGCACGACCGCTTCAATCACCGCGTTGCCGTTCTCGACCAATGCCTTCTGCTCGAATGAAAATTTTCCGACGGGCACAGCGATGTTGCCGTTCTTATCCAGCTTGAACTCAACCCGGCCCGCCTTCACTTCCAGTACCGCCTTGGCCGTGTCATCCGTCACCGTCCCCGTCTTCGGATTCGGCATCAATCCGCGCGGGCCAAGCACCTTGCCCAGCTTGCGCACTTCCGCCATGGCGGCGGGCGTCGAAACCGCTACGTCAAAATCCTGGAAGCCTTCCTGCACCTTCTGAATGAGATCCTTGAACCCAACGTATTCGGCGCCGGCTCCCTTCGCTGCCTTGGCCGCGTCGCCTTCCGCGAAGACCAGAACGCGCACCACTTTGCCGCTGCCGTGAGGCAGAGGGCAGGTGCCGCGCACCATTTGGTCCGATTGTTTCGGATCCACTCCAAGACGGATGGAAACCGTGACCGTCTGATCAAACTTGGTCGGCGGAAACTTCTTCAGCGTGGCGACGGCGTCGCTCAGGTTGTACGGTTTGGAGCGGTCCAGCTGCTCGGCAGCGGCGCGATAACGTTTACTTCGAGTAATTGCCATAGATAAAGCAGTGCAAACGAGCGGGTGCTCTCCTGCGGTTAATTTGGGACGCGCAAAGTAACGCAGCCAGCTCGCTTGTCAAAATGATTCCGGCGTTCGAGCTAATGGTAGGGGCGTCCCGCCGGGGCGTCCACTCCCTGGATACGCCATTCTCGTCGAGTTGAGCACAAAGCGATGGGGGTAGCCTGCCTAAAAGCCGCACAACGCGGCCAAAGAGGCCAAAGGCAAACTCAACCCGGGGGCGGACCCCCAGCACCCTCGGGTACGGGGGGTCTTTTTAAAGATTGCCAAATTCCGTCCTATCCTGATAAAACTGGCGATTATGAATCGACCCACATTCTATAGCTTATCAATCCTGCTCGTCGCCCTTCTCCTGGCCCCCGGCCAGGTTTCGGCGCGCCCCGTCGATTTTAACGAAGTCTCTCTCCTCGTCCGCTGCGGCGAAAGCGAAAGCTCCATTCGCGATGAAGTCAGCCGCCGCAAGCTGATGCACCCGTTCACCTCCCCGCAGGAGTCCACTCTGAAGAGTCAGGGAGCGAGCGATTCGCTCGTCCAATCCCTCCGCAATTCCAACCTCGTGGCCTCCAAGGAAGAAGCCGACGAGGTGAGTGCGCGCGATCGCCGCCTGGCCGCCGCCCGTCTGGAAAACACGGACGCTCCCCGGCAAAACGTTCACGTGTTCAACGTCGCCTTCGGACACCCCATCAATCTGAGCGAGTTCGGCGGCGCCGATTACGAGATCGCGTTCTACTCCTACCGCGTGGCTGGCGAAGATCACATTCAACCGGCCATGATCGACAATATCCGGACCGGTACCGACGTGGCACGAATGATTCCGTTGGATGGCGTGAGCGAAAGGGAAGCCTTTTCCAGCAGCTTTTTCCCGACGAACGAGGTGCGCAATTCGAGATTTACACCTTACGAGGCCAGCGGCGACCTGCGGGATAACCGTTTCAATTTCAGCGATTCTGTGGCCATCAGTTCACACTCCTTCGCCCGGCCCATGCACATCGATTGGGACAGTCCGGTGTTCATTTCCGGCCAGCCTTACACATTCTATCGCGTCTACGGAGCGGGCGGCGTCTCGCTCTATTACATCGGCAAAGCGAGTGAACAATCCGCCATGGTGGCGGTCGTCTCCCGCGAAACGTTCTAGGCCCTCCCTCCCGATTGGTCGTTGGTTAAGGCTGACAGGTGCAACTCAGGGGAGTTGCACCTGTCAGGAAGCGCTGCACCAAAATTGGTAGGGACGCCGCGCTGCGGCGTCCACTCCGCGGACGAACCAGGCGCCCTTTTGTCAGTCGCTCCACCATCCAGGATCCGCCTGAGTCCTACTCTTTCATCTTCCCGTACTCTCTCTGCAGAACTCCACCCCTCGTAGGAGATGAATTAAATCAGCAAACGACGAAGCCGAATGCGCGGAGTGGACGTCGCCGTGCAACGTCCCTACCAACCTAGTCGGCCGGAATCACAAGATCCACGCTCTCCTCCGACACCGCCGCCGTCCTGGCACTGGGCGGGCCGTTCCGGATAATCTTTCCTTCTTTCATCACGAACGAAACCCGTTCCGTCGCCGTGATGTCCGCTGTGGGATCGCCCGGCATCGCGATCACGTCCGCCAGCTTCCCTTTTTCCAAAGTCCCCACTTTGGCCGCGATCCCAAACAACTCCGCTGTATTCACCGTGGCCGAGCGCAGTGCCTCGATCGGCGGCATGCCCAGGTTGACCATAAGCGCGAATTCTTTCGCGTTCTGACCATGCGGGAAAACGGCCGCATCCGTCCCGAACGAAACTTTTACTCCGATCTTCACCGCGTTACGGAACATGTCAGACCGCGCGGCGGCCGCCGCCTTGGCCTTGGCCTGAAGCGCGGGCGGATACAAGCTCAGCTTGCTCATGATCCATTCGGTCGCCATCAACGTCGGCGTCAGGAACGTTCCCTTGTTCTTCATCAACGTGAGCGTTTCCGGTTTCAAAAAGGAACCGTGTTCAATCGAATCGACCCCGGCCTCTATGGCGTCGTGCGCCGCTTGATCGCCATGACAATGGACCGCCACCTTCTTGCGCAGGCGGTGGGTTTCATCGACCAGCGCGGCGATCTCCGCCGGCGTGAGTTGCGGGGTATCCACATCATCGGCCAGGGAAAGAACCCCGCCCGAAACGGCCGCCTTGATCACGTCCGCGCCGTTCTTCACCTCAAACCGGACCGCTTTGCGAATCGCGTCCGGTCCGTCCGCAATCCCGTCGGAGAAATCAGGCTCCGGCCCGAAGATCAAATCGCGGAACCCGGAGGTCGGATCGAAATGGCCGCCGGTGGCGCCGATTCCTTTGGTCGCGACCAGCATGCGCGGGCCGACGATGTAGCCCTTGTTGATAGCGTTGCGCAGGGCCACATCGACGAACTCACGGCTGCCGAGAAAGCGGCTGCCCAGGTCCCGCACCGTAGTGAAACCGGCCTCGACGGTCGCGCGTGCGAAAGTCGAAGCCTTGAGCGCCTGCTCGGTCACATTTAGATCGAGCTCGTGCAACCGCATGGCATTGAAATCGCCCGAGAAATCGAGGGTGAGATGGGTGTGCCCATCCATGAACCCGGGCGACAAAGTGGCGTCCCCAAGGTCGATCACCTGCGCATCGGGCGGCACCGGCAGATTGCTGCCGGCATCCACGATCTTGTTCCCCTGCACGAGCACCACACCATTCGTGACCAGGGCCTTCGACTTGCCGTCGAATAATCGCGCCGCCTTCAAGGCAATGACCTTCTCCGGCTCCGCGCCGTGGCTCGCGAGGGTGCCTGCCAGCACAAACAATCCAACCAAAATGAAGGCAACCACGGTGCGACGATGGAATCTCATTGCATCGGTATAAGAATTTTCGCTCCATAAAGCAAGGTCGCCGGCGCTTCGATATCTATTGGGATCCTCCTCGGCCTGTAATCACGGCGCTCTGCCTGCCACGCCATCGCGACGCGACGGCGAGTCGCCGTGCGTGAGAGAAAACGCAAAGGTGGCGCTCGCTTCTGTAGGGGAAGCTGACAGCTTCCCATCTTCAGGTTGGCTGAGATTCTTTACACAATGGCAGCCGTCCCTCGGCTGCATTTCGCCGGGAACTGGCAGGCGGAGCGCCCGCCCTCCAACGTCCCAGGTCACACCGTGCGTTGCCAGCCGTTGTAGGGCGAGCGCGTCGCTTGCCGTCCCGTGGGCCGGCGGTCATCGACCGTCGCTACAGTCGGACCTTGTCTCCGTGGGTTCAGCCCGCTTCAATCGGTCTGCTTTGAAACCCTCTCTTTCCCGTAAAATTTCGTGGCCAAATGCCTTCCGCATCTTCGCCGTCATCCTCTCCGTCGGCACAACTGCTCTCGCTCAGAGCCCACCTCCCGCGAGCTCCCCAACAACTTCCGCCAAACCATCACCATCACCATCACCATCACCATCACCATCACCATCGCCATCGCCATCGCCATCGCCATCGCCATCGCCATCGCCATCGCCTGCCGCCTACGACCTTCGCTGGGCCGTAAAAATTCCGATGCGCGACAAGGTGGAATTAAACGCCACCATTTATCTGCCGGAAAATAGCGGCGCCAACGGAACACGCAGCCCGGTCATTTTTACCCTGACTCCTTACATCTCCGATTCCTACCACGCGCGCGCCGCCTACTTCGCTTCGCACGGCTACGTCTTCGCCCTCGTCGATGTACGCGGCCGCGGCAATTCCGCGGGCGAATTCGAACCGTTCGCCAATGAGCCGCGCGATGGCCACGAGGTGGTCGAATGGCTGGCCCAGCAGCCTTTCTGCAATGGCAAGGTCACCATGTGGGGCGGTTCCTATGCGGGCTTCGACCAATGGGCCACGGCCAAGGAGTTTCCCCCTCACCTCTCCACCATCGTGCCGGTGGCGTCCGCCCATCCACCCCTCGATTACCCCTCCTTCAACAACGTCGGCGAAACCTATGACGTCCGCTGGTTCACCTTCACCAGCGGTCGCGCCGGCCAGGCCAATCTCTTCGGTGACGAGAAATTTTGGCTAACTAAATTCCTCGCCGCCTACAAACAACATCTTCCCTTCAAGTCGCTCGATACGTTCGTGGGAAATCCCTCCGTGAATTTCCAGCGCATCCTCAAGCATCCCACCGCGGACGCCTATTACGACGCCATGGTGCCGAGCCGTGAGCAATTTCAAAAAATCGCTCTCCCCATTTTGACCATTACCGGTCAGTACGACGGCGATGAAATGGGTGCCCTCACTTTTTACCGCGACCATCTGGCCAATGCCTCTACCGACGCGCGCGCCAGGCATTTCCTCATCATTGGACCGTGGGACCATGCCGGCACGCGCACGCCGACCGACGAGGTGGGCGGCGTGAAATTCGGCGGCGCTGCGCTGCTCGATCTGAACGACCTGCACCGGCAATGGTACGACTGGACCATGAAGAACGGCGCCAAGCCCGAATTCCTCAAGAACCAGGTCGCCTATTACGTCCTGGCCGCGGGGAACAGCGGCGCCAACGGCGAATGGAAATACGCGGACAGCCTCGACTCGTTAACGGCCAATCCGCGCAGTTTTTATCTCGACTCAGTAAATGGCGACGCCAATGGGGTCTTTCGCTCCGGCGAGCTGACGGAAGTTCAGCCAAAAGAAGGCGCCGACCGCTACACCTATGATCCCCTCGACACGAGTCGCGGCGAAAATACAGAGGGCACTGAACCGAACGAGAAAACCGCCGGCCTCGACCAGCGTTACGCCCTCAGTATCGCAAAGGATGGATTAGTCTACCATGGTGATCCGTTGCCTAACGAGACACCGTTGGTCGGTTGCCCGGCCGTAACCCTCTGGCTCTCCGTCGACACAACCGACACCGATCTCTCGGCTGACCTTTATGAAATCCAACCCGACGGAACCAGCATTACCCTCTGGAGCGACATCCGCCGGCTGCGTTTCCGCGAGTCGCTGCGCGAGGCCAAGCTGGTGAAGCCGGGAGAGATCGTGAAGTGCGAATTCAACCCCGGCCTCTTCGTGGCCCGCCGCCTCATGAAGGGAAGCCGGCTCCGGCTCGTCATCTCCTCGCCGAACTCCATCGCCTGGCAAAAGAATTACAACTCCGGCGGCGTGGTGGCGGAAGAAACCGCCAAAGACGCCCGCACCGCGCACGTGCAAATCTACCATGACGCCACCCACGCCAGCTCAATCTCACTCCCCTTGCGTTAGCGGGCCATGCCGGTGGGGCGAGACTCTGTCGAGCCGACTTGTTCTTCGACGGCTCGACAGAGTCTCGCCCCATCAAAGGCTTGTGCATCACTGCGTCATTTAGCTAACTGAACATTGCGATGACATTTTTCTCAGCTCTCGCCCTCTCTTTTCTCACCCTCCTTTCCACTTCGCTGGCCCAGCCGGCCTCGGGCGCTTCGGCCGTCGATCCTCTCCAGAAACTCAGCGCCGATTTCTGGACCTGGCGCGCCCACTACGCGCCCTTCTCGGGCGATGACGTCAACCGCTTCGAGCGCCCCGGCGGAACGCGCGACTGGTCCGGGGCGGCGGTGGAAAAGCGCCGGGCCGACCTGCAAAAATTTGAAGCTGCATGGAAAGCGATTAACCCAAGCGCATGGCCGATCCCACAGCAGGTGGATTACCGCCTGATCGGCTCCGCCCTGGCCCGGGTCCATTGGGAACTCGAGGTCAACCCGCGCTGGAAACGCGATCCCACTTTCTATCTCGAGCAGACGCTCACCCCGCTCGTGGAAGCGCTGACTGTGCCCGGGCCCTACGATGCCGCGCACAGTGGCGAGATCCTCACCCGTATTCAAAATATTCCGGGGATTTTGCAGCAGGCCCGTGAGAACCTGGTCAGCCCGCCCGCGCCTTTTGCCAATGTCGCGATTCAGGCGCTGGAGAATATTCAAGAGCGCCTGCCGAAAATGGCCGCCGCCTTGGTGCCCGCCACGACTTTGCACGAGCCGGAATTGAAGAGCGCTGCGGACCGCGCCGGGAAAGCTCTCGAGTATTACCGACGCTGGCTCCAGGAGCGCTTGCCTTCGCTCCCCAAGGAAACAGCGCTCGGTCGCGATGCCTACCTCTTTTTCCTTAAGAACGTCGCGCTCTCTCCCTATTCGCCGGAGCAACTTCTGGCCATGGGCCAGCAGGAGTGGGATCGCGCCGTCGCCTTTGAGGCCTACGAAGCACAACGAAACAAAGATGTGCCGCCACTACATCTGGCCAAAGACATTCCGAGCTGGATCGAGGACACGGCCAAAAAGGAATTGGCCATCCGCGAATTTCTGGAGAAGCACGGCATCCTCACCGTGCCCGATTGGATGCAGCATTACACCCTGCGAGCCATGCCGGAGTATCTCCACGCGCTCGGGGGCTTTGGGGAAACAGATGACTTCACCTCCCCATCGCGACTGAAAGACAACTGCATCCGGTATCTGGATCCGCCCTCCCCGAATCTTGGCTACTTCTGGCGCGCGACCGCGCAGGATCCGCGGCCCATCACCGTACATGAAGGAATTCCCGGGCATTATTTCCAGCTTTGTCTGTCCTGGAAACACGAGGATCCAATCCGACGTCATTACTACGATTCCGGCTCGAACGAAGGAATCGGATTTTACGCGGAGGAGATGATGCTGCAAGCGGGCCTGTTCGACGACAGCCCGCACACCCGCGAGATCATTTACAATTTCATGCGTCTGCGCGCCCTCCGCGTCGAGGTGGACGTCAAGCTCGCGCTCGGCCAGTTCACCCTCGAACAGGCGGCCAAATACCTGGAGCAAAAAGTGCCGATGGACCCGGGCACCGCCCGGCAGGAAGCCACTTCATTCGCGACCGGCCCGGGCCAGGCCATCACTTATCAAATCGGTAAATTACAGATCATCAAATTGCTGGCCGAAGCGAAACTGCAGCAGGGAGAGAAATTCAACCTGCGCGCCTTCCACGATTTCGTCTGGAAAAACGGCAACGTCCCCATCGCGCTGCAGCGCTGGGAATATCTTGGCCTAAATGACGAAGTTCCCTGAGTGCCGCTTGCGAACGCAGCTTTCCAGCACGTGCCTGGACTCGCCTGCGCCGTCGCCTCGGCGTAGGCGGATTCTCCGCCGATGTCATTCGAGACCGACTCGCTTTAAGAGTTTGTCGAACCCGGGCGCCGATCGAATTGCATTCAATCTCGGATCGACCTTGAGCAACGTGACTCTCACGTCGCGCTGATCGCACGCTTTCTCGAGCAATTGCAGGGCTTCTTCCTGCTCTCCCAGTCCGACATGAACGAGCGCGATGTTGTAGGGTGGAACATAATGGTCGGACGAGATCGCTTTTAGTTCGTTCAGCACGGCGCGCGCTTCAGCCGCCTTCCCCTCCTGCGCCAGAGTATAGCCGATCGACCCAATCGTTTCTGAGTTCCCGTGCGAAAGCTCTCTTGCCTTGGTAAACTGAGCAATTGCCTCCGGATATTGTTTAAGCTGTAAAGCGACCTTGCCCAACATGAGGTGCGTTATCCAGAAGTTTGGATCCAGTTCCACCGCCTTCTGCAACTTTGCGTTTGCTTCCACATCCCGGCCCGCATGAATCAAAAACATTCCTTCCAACGCGCGGATCGCCAAAAAAACAGGGTCGAGTTCGCGCGCCCGCGACATTTCCGCGATCGCTTGGTCATGCCGGCCGAGATCCGACAGCACATGGGCGTATGAAAAGTGCGCCAAAGCCGAATTCGGATTGAGCGCAATGGCGCGTTTCGCGTGCGCCTCGGCTGCGGTCCAGTCCCAGTCGAACCAAATAAGGCTGAAAGCCAGTGAGGCATGAGCTTCGGGGAGGGAATCATCCAACTCCAGTGCTTTCATGGCAGCCGCTTTGGACTGGGGAAGGCAATCGCGAGAGGGCACATCGGCGTTGATGGCCAGCGCTCGATACGACTCCGCCAATCCGAAGTAGGCCAGCGCGTAGGACGGATCCTTCTCTATGGCCTGCTGAAAAAAGCCAAGACTCGTTTTGATTTCCGGTGGGCTAAGCTTGTTCCAGTGATACCGGCCGGTGAGATAAAGTTGATACGCTTCCACGTTCTCCGTATATCGTTTCGCCAGGCGCTCCTTTTCATCGCCGCTTAGGCGCAAAGCCAGCGCATCCGCCACTCTTTGCGAAATGGTGTTCTGCACCGTGAACACATCGGTGAATTTCTCATCGAACGTCCCCGCCCATAATGACGCTCCATCGGCCACTCGAATCAGGCGCGCAGTCACGTGGAGTCGATCACCTAACTTTTGGACGTTCCCTTCCAGGATCGAATCCACCTGCAGGTCGCGACCGGCCGCCGCCGAATCCTGTTCCAACCCGGTGAACTTGCGGACGGAACTGAGTGACGACACAATAATTTCCCGGCTTGTGCTGAGCTTCACGATCAAACTGTCTGCCATACCGAGCTCAAGGATCTGATCCCGGCCCTCCACCGCCAATGGTTTGAACGGAAGGACGGCGATTCTTTTCGCTGCCAGGGCC
>JBBRDU010000109.1:0-9723 GCA_038203615.1 Chthoniobacterales bacterium | reverse complement strand
TCGCGACCATGGCATAACGCCGGACGTCCGGCGCCCGGGTGTAATGCCTATAGGCGATAGCGGTTAAGACAAAAAACAGGCCGCTGAGCAGGTCCTTTCGTTCCGCCACCCACGCCACGGACTCCACGTGCAGCGGATGGATGGCGAAGAGTGCCGCCACAAAAGCGCTCCGCCAAATCGAGCCAGTCATTTGGCGGAGCAGGAGAAAAAGCAAAATCGCCGTGGTCGCATGCAGCAGGACATTGGTGAGATGATGTCCCCGGGGATTCAAGCCATAGAACTGGCAATCCACCATGTGGGAGATCCAGGTGAGCGGGTGCCAGTTCGCCGCATGGACATGGGTAAAAGCCCAGATAATTCCTTCCCAGGTCAAACCCCGCGCGACCTGGGCATTTTTGGTCACATAGTCGCCATCATCGTAATTAATAAACTCGTGATGGAGGGTCTGGCCGAAGACCAGCCACACCATTGCCGCAAGGAAAACGCACACTGCAAACACGACCCAGTGATTGTTCGACAACACGCGTTCGCTGGTTCGGGCGGATTTTTTCCTGGGGCTCCGGCTCATTCGATCGCGGGTAGAGTTGCTCGCAATGCGAAAATTTCAACACCCTTGGATGCGCCAACCGGACCAAACTCCAGACTCGCAAAGGCGGGAGAACAACCAATAATTCCCGCGTGACGAATGATTTGCCCGGTGCCGTAGCTCCCCGGCAGAATTGGAAAACGCGCGAGCAGATGGAGGCCGACGAATCGCACGTCCTGGCTCCGTATGCGCAGAAGTCCGGCGAATCGCGCGGCCGAAAATACCCGGAGCCGCGGCACGCCTATCGGACGGAGTTTCAGCGGGACCGGGCCCGGATCATTCATGCGCGCGCCTTTCGCCGCCTCGAATACAAGACGCAGGTTTTTCTCAACGGGACCGGTGATCATTTGCGGACGCGGCTGACGCATTCCATCGAAGTGGCGTCAATTAGCCGCACGATCGCGCGGGCCCTCGCCTTGAATGAAGATCTCGCGGAAGCGATTGCGCTGGCGCACGACCTCGGACATTCGCCCTTCGGACATTCCGGCGAGGAGATGCTCGCTGAGTGTATGCGCGAGCACGGGGGATTCGATCATAACCGGCAAAGCCAGCGCGTGGTGGAATTGCTGGAGGCGACGTATCCGGCTTTTCCTGGTTTGAACCTGACCTTCGAAGTGCGGGAGGGATTACGAAAGCACGACGAGTTTCATGAGCCCATGGGGCCCGGCGGCGAGAAGTATCGACGTCCCTCCCTCGAGGCCCAAATCGCGGATCTGGGGGATGAGATTACTTACTATAGCCACGATCTTGATGATGCGGTTGATTTTGAAATCCTGCAGTCCGCGCAATTGGAGGAAGTCGCGATCTGGCGCCAGAGCCATGAATCAGTCGTGGCGCGATATCCGGACGTGCGCGAGCCGGAGCTCCACAAACTTATCATCGGCGCGATTATCGATGCGCAGGTGCGCGATGTGGTCTTGACGAGCGCCGCGGCCATTGCGGCCGCCGGGGTTCAAAGCGCGGACGAGGTGAGGCGGCATCCGGACTCGCTGATCTGCTACAGCGACGCGCGTTATAAGGCGAACCAGGAACTGCGGCGTTTTCTCTATAAAAATGTTTATTATCATCCACGCGTGGCGGAAGTGAACCAGCGGGCCTGCGAGATGTTGCGCGCGGTTTTCGAGGCGTACATCCGCGCGCCGGATCTGCTCGGCGACGGCGCAATGAGGCGGATCGAGAGCGAGGGCCTGCACCGGACGGTGTGCGATTATGTCGCCGGAATGACGGATCGGTATTTGCTAGAGGAACACGCGAGGATCGAGGCCCTGTAGCCACTTGCGGTGCGAAGCGTTGAGAACGGCGACGGAGAAATTCGTCGCCCGCCGGACGACGGTTCCAGAGGTTGAGGCGCAGTCACGCCGCGGCGCTGCCGGTTTCTTCGCGCAAATACTGGATCACGAGGCGCAGCCGTCGGTTGAGGGAAAGCTCTTCGAGCAGTTGTTGCCGGCGAAGCGGATCGTTGACGAAGGTGGCGGCCATGAGATCGGCGAGCATTTCCATATCGCTGAGATGCGCCAGATATTTGTCCACCTTTTCCGGCAGCCGGCGCCCGGCGCTTTTCAATGCGGAATAAAGTTCGATGACTTTCGCACCCAGCGCATCGGTCTCCACGGAGTTGGTCGATTCCGATTCAAGCGGCTCGATCCGTGCGATCGGGAAGGGGGCGCTTTGTTCAAACCCGGTGAATTGCACGCGGCACAAGCCCTGCAGGATCAGGTTCGAAGTGCCATCGCTGCGTCCGACACAGGCCCGGATCAGGCCGACACCGGCCACATGGAAAAAATCGACGGTCGATTTCCATTGTTCACGCTGCGGCTTCATCAGGGCGACCGAAAACATCCGATGCTCGCGGAGGGCATGCTCGAGCATCAGCTGATAGCGCGGCTCGAAAATGTGCAGCGGCAGGAGCGCGTTCGGGAAAAGAAGCGCGCCGGGAAGCGGCATCACGGGAATCTGGTCTGGAAGCGGGATGGATGGATCCATGGCGAGCAAGGCGAACCGTAATTATTAAGATACGGCATCGGAGATATCCGCAACCGCGCGGCGCAATTCCCGGACGGAGAGCTGGCCCGCGGCGGCGGGGGACCCGAGGTGCGCGTAGTTGAGCAGGCAACCTCGCCCGGCCAGCGCAAGGCGCGAGGCGCGACCCAGTCTGCCCATGCCCATGACGGCCACTGCGCCAGCGCCGCGTTGTCGGTCGAAGAAGTTGAGGAGCCGGGCGAGTTGAATGGGCGTATCGGTCCGGGTGGCGATCTTAGAAATATCGGCGCCTAACGAACGCATCTCGGACGCAATCTTATCGAGCCGCGATCCGGAGGGCGTGTTCTCGAAATCGTGAAAGGAAACGATTGTCCGAATGTTTTGCGCGCTCGCGGATTGGAGGACGGATTCCAGCTGGCGCGCCGACCGCAATTCGACATCCACATAGGCCGCTTGCGGCAGAAACTGGAGGAGCAGGGTGGCCCGCCTGCGGCCGGAAAGATGGTTTGAGCCTCCTTCGCGAGGATGGCGGGCGGTAATGATAAGGGGGGCTTTGAGGCGTTCGATGGCCGCGCTCGTCTCGGCGAAGTATTTGGTCAGGCGATCGAGCCGCAATTCAAAAAGGTCCGGGAGCTTTCGCATTCGGAGCGCGCGCTGGAGATCAGCGCGGGAAAAAATTACGCCAACGATTTGCGGCGTCATCTCGGTCGCGCAACCCGGCGATCGATCATGCGTTCGACATACTTCGCAAGGAGGTCGAATTCCAGGTTCAGTAAATCGCCACACTTCGTCGCCGCGAGATTGGTCTGAGCCCGGGTGTGAGGAATGATCCAGGCCACAAAACTTTCCGGGCGGACCTCCGCGACTGTAAGGCTAATCCCATTCACTGCGATCGATCCTTTGAAAGCGACGTAATGGGCGAATTCCGAGGGCAACCCGATCTCAAGCCGGAGGTCCGCCCCGGCTGCGTCCAAAGCGAGGACCGGCGCGGCACAGTCGACGTGGCCCTGAACAAAATGGCCGCCGAGGCGGGCTCCCGCGATCAGCGCCCGTTCGAGGTTTACATGGTTGCCGGGGCCGAGAGTCCCGAGATTTGTCCGGGCGAGCGACTCTTCCAGCAGGTCGAACGTCAGGGCGTCGCCGTCGCTTTGCGCGACCGTAAGGCAGCAGCCGTTTACCGACACGCTGTCCCCGACACGGGTTTCCGCCGCAATCTGCGGCGCCGCGATTTTAAGTTGTGTGGCCCGATCATTCGCATGGAGCGCTACGACCGTGCCGGCTTCTTCAATCAGGCCGGTGAACATTCTTCAAGAATCGCGATGAAGGCGGGCGAAGCAAGCGTGGCTGAGCAAAACAGGTCCGGGCCCAACAAACAGGCAAGTGGTGACCGGTCCCACTCGAACGGGTGTTGTGCGTTTTTCATTGCTCCGGCCCGGATTCCGCGCGTGGGACGTAGAAGAGTTCGGTCCGCGCGGGGGTCCGAGCAATGCAATTTCCAAGCGCGCCGCCGGACCGGCCAAGCAGGGGAAGTCGAGGCTGCCTAACGAGCCTTCCGGGAGGAAATTGGCGCGGGGCGCAGATTTTTTTCAACGCTTTTGCTCGGTTCGTTATCGCGCGCCCCGGGCTCGAATAAAAATCTTATCTTTTTTTGTTGCCTCCCCCTCTGGACTTTTGCAAGATCGCCGGAAATCAGGTTTGAGCGGGCTTCTGCCCCGACATCATTCTGGGTGGTCCGTTCAAAATATTTTAAGAAAAATGAAAAAAAGGCTTGTCAGCCCTCTTAAACCCCGTTAATCCTCACCGCCAAACCTAACCAAACCAATGGAGAAACTAATGATAAGAAACGTACTGCACACGTTAGGATCCTTCCGCACAGCTCTCACAGCTGCTGTCGGAGTTCCTCTCGTCCTCGCCGGTAGCGCTTACGCGCAAAACCCGGCTCCGGCTCCGGAAGCCACCACCGAGCGCGTCATCGTGACCGGTTCCTACATTCCGACCGCGGAAACCGAATCGGCCTTGCCGGTGACGGTCTACACGGCGGAAGTCCTGAAGAAACAGGGCGCCAACACCCCGGTGGAAGGCCTTCGTCAGCTGCCGTCGTTTGTCGGTAACGCTGCGACGGAAAACGATTCCAACGGCGGCGACGGCTCGGCGAATATTAACCTGCGCGCAATTGGTGCGGCTAATACCCTGATCCTCGTTAACGGACGCCGCACTTTCAATTTCAACGACATCAATGCGCTTGCGATCGGGTCAATTTCCCGGACGGAAGTGTTGAAGGATGGCGCCTCGGCCGTTTACGGCTCTGATGGTGTCGCCGGTGTCGTCAACTTCATCCTGCTTAACGGACCCGGTGAAAAACCTTATGAAGGCGCGGAACTCTTCGCCCTTTATGGCAACACCACGGATTCCGATGCGCACGTGCGCCAGGTTTATCTCCGCGGCGGTGTGACGGGTTTGGATGGCAAAGTGTCGATCGCGGCAGTGGGCGAATATTATTCCCGCGCTAACCTTTACTCGAGAGATCGCGCCATCGCGGTGACGGGTGATGCGAGTAATAACCCGGCCGGTCTCGGCTTTGGTGGCCAGAACAGCGACAGCCCGACCTTTGGCGGTCGCGTTTCGGTTTCGGCAGCTGCTTCAAGCCAAGGAGCACCCTTGGGAGGTGGAGCGCTCGTGCTGATCAACCTGGCTAATAACCAAGTCTCGGGAGCGAGCTATCGCCGGTTTGAGCCGACGACAAGGTCGAATCCTCCGTTTGGATCTCTTCCCGGTGATTTCGCTTCGGGGACAGACCCTTCGCGGTTCAACTTTCGCGCCTTTACGCCCGCCATCCCGGCGATGGAAAAGGCAATGTATATGGTCACGGGCCGGTATAAGATCTTTGGCGATGGGCTCCAGCTTTACGGAGACCTCATGTATACCAAAGAGAAGCAGGACAACGGTCTGGCCGGCGCGCCTTTCAGTTTGACAAACACCGGCAATGGTCTTGGCGAAGCGAGAGCATCGCAGTTCAATCCGTTCGGCAATAACCTGACCCGGGTCGCTTACCGCCTCCAACAGGAGTTAAGCGATCGCCGCACCTTCTTCGACAAGGACTACTGGCGTTATGTCGCGGGAATCAACGGCGACTTCAACTTCGCCGACAACAACTTCATCAGCCGTTTCGGCTATGATTCCGGTTTCGTCTATGAGCGCTTCGACCAGCAGCGCATCGACAGTGGTGATGCGCGCCGCTCCTACATCAGGTCGCTGATTGCTCCGGTTGGGTTCACCAACGCGGCAGCCCCGCTTCCGGTTCCTGCGACGGGCACGTTTAACCCGTTCATCGGTGTGGCGGCGCCCATCAGAGGGACAGCTCCGACCTATGTGAACGGCGTTCCGACCGGTCTGACCGCTCCGTACGACAACAGCCTGGCAGCAGGCGACTATACGGTTGGCGGCGCGTCCTACGTTGGTCACTCGTTCTTCCACGAACGGGATAACCTTTATGACATCAAGGGCAATGCGCATCTGTTCCCAAAATTGTGGAATGGTGGCATCGATCTCGCCGGTGGTTACGAACATCGGGAAATCAACCAGAAGCAGATTCCTGATCCAGTCCAGGTGACTAACGACCAGCTCGGTTTCAACCAACAGCCTGCGTTGAAGTTCCGTCAGGAGGTAAAATCCTACTTCTTCGAACTCGGGATTCCGCTGATCACTTCGTCAATGAACGTGCCCTTCGTGCGTTCCCTCGATATGGACATCGCCTGGCGCCGGGAAGAATTTAGCGATCACAACCTTCAAATTGTCACAGGATCGCCTGTTCAGACAAGCGCAAGCTTCGTGAATGAGAATCCCGACGAGAACTTCAAGGGTTCTCCACGTGTTTCGCTGCGTTACCAGCCCATCGCCGACCTGACGTTCCGCGCCAGTTGGGGCCAATCGTTCCGGTCACCAAGCCCGAATGAACTGTTTACGCCTGTGTTCCAAAACTTCCCGGTCGTGTTCGACCCGGTGGTGGGAACGACCTTGCAGCCGCCAAACGGTGTCTGGGAAGGTGGAAACCCGAACCTGATTCCGGAAACGACCGATGCCTACTCGGCGGGTGTCGTCTGGACTCCGAAGTTTTTGCCTGGCTTTACGATGACCCTGGATGTCTATCAGCTTTACACCACGAACCTGATCCTGAGTGCGGATGATTTCGCTCAGGTGTTGTTGACAAGCGGCGTGGTCGATCCTGATGGTTGCGGCGAAGTTGCAGGTGGTGGCGGTCCGGCACTGGGTGTTACTCGGACTCCGACGGGCGGAGTGGATTGCATCGACTCCGCTTTCGGCAACGCGGGTAAACGCTTCGTGGAAGGCATGGACCTCACGGCGGTTTACGAACTGCCGACCGAGCGTTGGGGCAAGTTCACCTTCTCGGGTGGTTACAACCACTTCTTCTCCTGGAAAGCCCAGCCGGGCACGGGACAGCCGTTCAATAGTTTCCTCGGAAACTACAACAACGGCACCCTGCCGCTGGCTCCAGGTGCGATTCCCTGGAACAAGGGATTTCTCCGTGGGGAATGGGAGTGGAGACACTTCGATTTCGTCGCTACGGGCAATTACGTGGGCGACTTCCGGGATGACCCGTCATTCGATACGATCGCACGCACGGAACGTCGGAACGTTCCGAGCTACATCACCCTCGATATGCAGTTGAGCTACGAGTGGGTCAAGCCTCCGTCGGAGCCCGCTCCGTATGTGAAGGAATCGAAGGACGCGAAGAACGCACCCGCTGTGACCGATGCCGCGACGGCCTCGATCTGGCAGCGGATGCTGTGGGGCACCAAGCTCACAGTCGGCGTGAACGACGTGTTCGACCGCCAGCCGCCATCGGTGATTGCGGCGTTCAACGACAACTACGATACCTCGCTCTATTCGATCCGTAACCGCTACTGGTACGTGAGCCTCACGAAGAAGTTCTAAGAGGAAAGCGAAGTCAGTTTTCATTAGGCGGGTGGCAGCAATGCCACCCGCCTTTTGCTTTTCAGGGTGAATGGACAGGCGATGCCCGCGACCCGGCGCTTGTTTTCCGTACCCTTTTGAATTATCAACCTGATATGGCGACGCAGACTCTGGTTCCCGCGCGCGTGCCCGCGTCAAAACCCTCAGCCGCGAGCGGGACTGCGCCATCGGCCGCCAAGCCTTCCCCCTGGATCCTGGATCGCTGGCGCGATCTCCTCCTGTTCGTGGGGACGCCGCTGCTGCTTATTCCCATTTTCACCGTCGCCCAGGCCCGATGGAGCCCGCAGGATATCTTCCTTTTCGTGGGTGCCTTTGGGGCGATGGGACATCACCTGCCCGGAATGATTCGCGCCTACGGAGACCGCGCCCTGTTCGATCGATTCAAGACTCGGTTCATTATCGCTCCTCTGGTTCTTGTAGCCGTCTGCATCTGGTCTTCGGCCTATAATATTCAGGCGATCCAGCTGGTCGCTCTTGCCTGGGGAATTTGGCACGGGATGATGCAGACCTACGGTTTTTGCCGGATCTATGACGCAAAAGCCGCGGCGAAGGGTGCGACGCGTGCACGCGTGGATCTCGCCCTTTGTTTCTCCTGGTTCCTGGCCGCCGTTCTGCTGTCGCCCATGCGTTTTCGCACCTGCCTCGACCTTTATTACGAGAGCGGGGGACCGGTCTTACCGGCGACAATCGTCCTGGGCATGCAATACCTCATTATGCTGGCGCTCGCGGTCGTGACGGCCCTGTTTTTCTGGCAACAGGTCAGAGACTGGCGCAGCGCCAGCGTCTTCAGTCCGATCAAGATTACGCTTCTGGTGAGCAGCATCGCATTCTGGTGGTACTGCAACAACGGGGTGCAGAACATCCTCGTTGGGATTGCGCTTTTCGAGGTGTTCCACGATGTCCAATACCTCGCCATCGTCTGGATCTACAACCGCACGCGCGTCGAGCGCGATGCAAGCATCCACGGATTTATGCGTTTTGTTTTTCGGCGGAGCGGTTCGCTTATTGGCGTTTATGTAGGCTTGGTCCTGGCCTACGGGTCGATTGCTTTGACTACGTCCGGGATATCGATCGAAGCGATCAAACATGTTCTGATCGGAATCGTTACCGCGTCAGCGCTACTCCACTTTTATTACGATGGATTTATCTGGAAGGTTCGGGAGACCCAAACTCGGGCCATGCTCGGCATTGACGGAGCTGGGGCAAACGCTTTGCCCGCGCCCCGGGCGTGGCCGGCATGGGCGCGACACGGTTTGCGGTGGGCCATTCTCGTAATCCCGGTCGCAGCCCTTTGTGCTGCTCAGCTGGGCGGGCGAGTCGTCCCCGCCGTCGAGCGGACCGCGAAGGTCGCCGAGATATTGCCGCGCGATGCGCAGGCGCAACTCAACTACGGCAAAGCGTTGCATGAAGCCGGGCGGTTGAAAGAAGCCATCGAAAGGTATGAGTTTGCCCTCAACAAGAATCCTTCGCTCGCCGAGGCGGAATTTTTCCTGGGTCTGGCTTGGAACGATGTCGGAGACGTTGACCAATCGATGGAACATTATGAGCGCTCTCTGCGGCTCAACCCGACAAATCCAAAGTGCGAATCCAACCTTGCCGGTCTTCTCGTTTCAAAAGGACGCCTGCAGGAAGCGCGGACGCGATACGAGCACAGTCTGTCTCTGAATCCGGATTTGCAAATTGCCCAGAAAGAATTGGCCGATCTCCTCTGTGGTGCCGGGGAATATCAGGCTGCCATCGCGCACTACGAGGCGGCTCTGCGTATTCAGCCCGATTTTGCACAGGCGAAACAAAATTTAAGCTTTGCGAGATCGTTGACCGGGCAATAGGCCCGCCGCCAAGGATCCCCGCACGGAAGAACGATGGGGTCGTGGGTGGGTCGCGCCTTTGCGACCGGCGGTTCACGATTTTGCACATCCAAGTCCAATCAGATTGGCATGGCCGGTGCTTATAAATACTATAATTAGTATGATGTTAATCAGTATCCAGCCTTTCGCGCTTCGGAAAATCTTCCTGATCATCGTTGCCTTTCTCTGCTTTTCCGCCCTTTGCCTGGCCGACCCCGTCCTCATGGCACAGCGCTACGGATCCCGCCCACGACACCTTCCGACGGCGGCGCCCTCACCCCGGGAGGAGACACAGGGCCACCGGTCCGGTCTGTTTGA
>JBBRDU010000108.1:0-9970 GCA_038203615.1 Chthoniobacterales bacterium | reverse complement strand
GGATCGAACTTCTGAAAAACGACGCGCAGTCCGCGCAGCTCAAGCAAGGTTCCGAGAGAAGCCGCTGCCAGACCTTTTCCTAACGAACTCACCACACCGCCGGTGATGAAAATGTATTTCATCGAGACACCTTTCGTTTCGCGCGAGCGAGTTTTTGCTCCAGCGCTTTGGCATCCTGCGGCGTGTCCACGCCGGGCGAACCGTGTTTCGTGACGAGCACATGAACAGTTACACCATTTTCCAATGCGCGCAATTGCTCGAGCGATTCCGCGCGCTCGAGTGGCGACTGCTTCCACTTCACAAATTGCAGCAAAGTCTCGCGTCGAAACGCGTAGATGCCCTGATGGCGCAGAATGTTTTCGCCCGAATGCGGAATGGGCGAACGCGAGAAGTAGAGCGCGCGTCCGCTAAGATCGACAACGACCTTTACCTGATGCGGGGAGGAAGCTTCCGCCGGATTCGAAAAGGGATGCGCCGCCGTCACCATGTCGATCTTGCGATCCGAACGCAGCTTCGCGACGAGCTTGTCGATCAAGCGCGGATCGACCAGCGGCTCATCGCCTTGAATGTTAACAATGAAGGCGGCTTGTTTCGTCTGCGCGGCGACCTCGGCGATACGGTCGGTCCCGCTCCGATGACGGCCTGAGGTCATCGCCACTTCCGCGCCCCAATCGCTGGCGGCGTTGGCGATCCGCCGATCGTCCGTGGCGATGATGACCGAATCAAGCGCTGCGGCGCGACAACAACGCTCCCAAACATGTCGCAGGAGCGGCTTGCCGGCGATGAGGTGAAGCGGCTTCCCCGGGAAACGGGTGGAGCCCCAGCGGGCCGGAATGATTCCGATCGCTTTTCTCATGGGCAAGTTTTGGGAGTCGTTAAAAAGCGAAAGGCCATCTGGTGGTGAGACATATAAGTCCGAAAAGGATGCTTGCTCCGATTCATCATTAACTCAATATTGCGTTCGCAATCTAAAACTATGAAGAAATACCTCTGCATCCTAACTGGCGCCGCGTTTCTCGCGGCTTGTGAGCATAAAGACACCACCGTGACCAATCCGCCTGGAGAAAATAAAACGGAAAATAACACCACTGTGGTGAAGGAATCTCCGGCTGCTTCGACTAAGACGGAGACAAACACGAACGTCAATACGACGACTTCTTCGCCCTCGCCGTAATCCAATCGTCCACTAATCATGAAAAAATATTTTTGCATCTTGGCCGGTGCCGCCTTGCTCGCGGCATGTGAGCAGAAGACAGAAACAGTGACCCCGGCGGCGAGCCCAAGTGGCACAACCTCCACGGATACGACCACCACGACGACGTCGAGCCCGGTCGCTTCCGCAACTCCGTAAAATTTAATCGACTAAATTAGTCTAACCTACCGTCATAACTAACCTATGAAGAAATACATCTGCCTGCTCGCGAGCGTCGCCTTACTGGCAGCGTGCGAGAAAAAAGAAAACACCACCGTCAATCCGCCGGGGGAAAATAAAACCGAGAATAACACCACCGTTTTGAAGGAATCGTCGCCAGCGGCTGCGAGCAAAACGGAAAATAACACGACCGTGAACACGAGCTCCTCACCGAGCAGCGGCACGACCACGACCACGACGACCTCGTCGCCGAACCCCTAAGCGCGGTTCGATCGTCCATTTGCGAAGTCGTCCCGCGGGATTCCTGCGGGACGACTTTTGCTGTACGGGCGGATAAACGGGCAGGTGAGCGCCAAGGGGCGCTCAAAATGAGCGGCCTGGCCGCTTCTGTTTAACATCGCGCTCGGAGAGCTAGATCCACCTTCGCGCGTTCGCAGCCAGAGTGGTGGAACGGCCTCTCCGAGGGCGTTGCTAATGTGGCCGCGCCACAGGCGCTCAAGATGAGCGGCCAAGGAGAGCCCGATCCTGCCCGTTGCACCCGGCGGTCGAAGCGCTGGGTTTCCCGTCGCGCCTGCTGTAACCTGCCTGCGTGCCGCGCCCACTCAGCTTGCCCAAATCGAAACGGTTGATCCGCAACGCCGATTTCCAGCGCGTGCGCGACGAAGGGAGCGCGGCGCGTGGCCCGTTCCTGACGATCGGCGTCCTGGCCGCTCCCGATGACCAAATGCGCGCCGGATTTGTGACCTCGCGGCGGGTCGGCTCCGCCGTCGTGCGTAACCGTCTGCGGCGAAGATTGCGCGACATTTTTCGCCGCCACCAACATCAGATTCCGCAGGCCGCCTGGGTCGTCACCATCGCCCGCCCGCCCTCGGCGCAGGCCCCCAGCGCTGACCTGGAACATGAGTGGTTGCGTCTGGCCAAGCGCGCTTCTATTCTAGCGCCGTAATGCTCGGAATTCTGCGCTTTTGCGTACGTATTTATCAAATCACACTCTCTCCTCTCCTGCACGGGCTGAGTGGACCTGCCGCGGGCTGCCGTTTTAATCCGACTTGTTCCGAATATTTCCGGCAGGCGATCGAAACACACGGAGCGGCTCACGGAAGCTGGTTAGGCCTGAAACGAATCGGACGCTGTCACCCCTGGGGTGGCCAGGCCCACGATCCGATCCCGGCACGAATCAATCGCAGTGGCCTGGTCAGTCCAACCCGCTGTGAATAGCCCTCGCGGCGACGAGTATGGACCGAACTGCATGGATTGCCATTGTCGTTTCAGCCGCTGGACTCGTGGTCTGGTATTCCTATATGGCCCGGCAAACTTTGCCCCGGCCCGTTTCGGTCATGGGAGGCGCGCCGGCCACTCTCTCCTCTTCGCCCTCTCCCACCGCGGCCGCTAGCAGCGCCGCGTTGCCGGTTCCGACGGGCACCGCTCCACCGCCGCCGAGCGTTTCTCCTCCCGCCTTCCCCGAGGCGCGCGAGACGTTGCGTAATTCCGACATCGAACTTCACCTGACCAATCGCGGCGGGGGCATCGCCGAGGCGGTTCTCTTGAATCACAAAGACGAGCACGGCCGCGTTACGATCAACGCGGGCGAGCACCCCCCGATTGGAGCGATTTTGGACAATCCCGCCGCTC
Organism: Chthoniobacterales bacterium; assembly: GCA_038203615.1. Classification (GTDB taxonomy): domain Bacteria; phylum Verrucomicrobiota; class Verrucomicrobiia; order Chthoniobacterales; family UBA10450; genus JBBRDU01. Next base: position 6,966 of record JBBRDU010000108.1, on the reverse strand, counting down.
CGGCGCTGCCCGAATATACAGCGACCCGCCAGGGAGACTCCGTGCAATACGAGTACGTTTCACCCGAGCAGGTCACGATTCGGAAGAAATACTTCTTGGCGCCGGCCCGGGAGAAGAATGATAATTATATTGGCGAACTCGACATCACTCTTCAGAACGGGGGAAACCAGCCCTACGCAAACTCCGGGTATTATCTCGGGCTCGGCGCAGCCGCGCCCATTCATCCGAAAGATTATCCCTCCTACACTCGTCTCGTCTGGTCCGTAGACGGAAAGGCCAAGGGCGTGGACGTCACCTGGTTTGCCGGGGGCAACGGATTTCTGGGCTTCGGCCAGCGCGTGGCCCAGCCCTTTTACCAGGAGAACATCAAAGGGGCGGAGTGGGCTGCGGTGAGCAGTCAGTTTTTCGCCACCATCATCGCTCCGCTCGACGCCAAGGCCGACAGCGTCTGGGGCCGCCGCTACGAGATTTCGCCCGAGCTCAAGACGTGGGGGATCGAAGGCGCCATGCACATGCCGGCGGTGGACATTCCTCCGGGCCAAAGTTACAGCGGCCGGTTTGAAATTTACGCCGGGCCCAAGCTTTATCACAAGCTGGCCCGCCTGGAGCATAACGAAGCCGAGATCATGAACTTCGGCATCTTTAAACTGGTCAGCCAGTTTCTGCTCAACTTCATGAACTGGCTGCACAGCGTCTTTAAGGATTATGCCATCGCCATTCTGGCCCTGACGACCGTGATCCGGCTCGTGCTTTGGCCTATCCAGGGCAAGGCCAATCGGTCCATGAAGCAAACGGCTGCGCTCGCGCCCAAGATGCAGGAGTTGCGCGAGAAGTACAAGGACGATCCGACGCGGATGAACCAGGAAGTGATGAAAATGTACAAGCAGTACGGCATCAACCCGGTCGGAGGCTGCCTGCCCATGCTTATTCAGATCCCGATTTTCTTTGGCCTCTATCAGATGCTGGGACAGGCGGTGGAATTGCGGAACGAGAAATTCCTCTGGGTGCATGATCTTTCGCAACCGGACACAGTGGCCCACATTCCGAACCTGGACTGGCCCATCAACATCCTGCCCCTTTGCATGGCAGCCACCCAGGTCTGGTTGATGCAGATGACCCCAAAGACGGGGGATCCGACTCAGCGCCGGGTGATGATGTTTACTCCGCTCATCTTCATGTTTATTTGCTACAATTTTGCGGCAGCTTTGGCGTTGTATTACACTGCCCAAAACCTGTTTAGCATCCTTCAGTTTTACCAGACCAGAAACCAACCCATGCCAGCCCTTACGAAAGTCGCGCCCCCTGGAAAAGGGCAGCGTAAGAACTAGCCCATGACGCCAAAAGAGTTACTCGATACCATGCTCGGTTTTCTCGGGTTCGTGGTGCAGATCGAGGAAATGCAGAACGACGCCGGCGGCCTCGTCCTGCAAATCTATACAGAGGAAAGTGCGCGATTGATCGGGCACGACGGCGAGACGCTGGAAGCGATCCAGTTCCTCCTCAACCGGCTGATCCAGTCAAAAGACAAAGACGCGCCGAAAGTAATGGTGGATTGCGAACATTATCGTTCCATGCGCGAAGACAAAATTGTGCAGCGGGTCAGGGAACTGGCGGAGCGCGTCCGCATCACCGGTCGCTCGCTCCAGCTGGAGCCGATGAATTCCTACGAAAGACGCATCGTGCACAACGCCTTCAAAGACGACCCCGACGTGGCGACCTGGAGCCCGTCGGACTCGGCCCGGATCAAGCAGGTCACTCTGTTGAAACGGCAGCCCAAAAAAGAAAACGCCACGCCGCCGTAGGAGCGGAGGAGGGCGGGTCTTTCAGACCGAGGCGCCCGGAGTGAAGCGAGCCGCTTCCTTCTTCAAGCCGGGGCGTACTTCCGGTCGCCAGCGGAATTTTTGCAGGAGCTTATTCTCCTTCCCTTCGGCCGCGTCCGCGATGACGTCGCCGAGAACGGGCGCGAACTTGAATCCGTGGCCGCTGTCGCCGGCCGCGATCAAAAGACCGGGACGCTCAGGGTCCGCCGCAATCCAGAAATCGCCATCGTGGGTATCGCAGTAAAGACAAATCCGGGTGTGAACAATGGGTGCCTCCGCCAGGGACGGGAAGGCTCCGGCCAGGAAAACGCGCAGACTCTCTTCTTCCTCCTTTGTCACGAAGCGCTCGTCGGAATCAGGGGCCATCTCGCGGCCCGGACCGTGCCTGCCCACCTTGACCACCCCTGCTCTATTGACGGGGAACCCGTAGTAGCCAGTGGTGGTGATGTCGGCGCCGAAGACGGGGAAATGCTCGGGCCTGAAAGGGGTAGGGTCGTTAGGCCGAAGATGAAAAATCGGATGACCGGTTGAGCGAAAAAAGGAACTCGTAAAAGGCAGGACATGCGGCGTCCATGCCCCCATGGCTGCGATCACCGTGTCAGCCCGAAGCCTGGTCCCGTCGCGCAGCGCCACGCCTTTCACGCCACGGCCGTTCAGATCCAATTGCTCGAACTGCGCGCCCTCCTGCAGCTCGACCCCCCGTGCTCGGGCCCACTTCAGCAACTCCATCATGGTCCGGCCGCTCTCGGCGTAGCCGCCGGCTGGATCATAAACGCCATCGTGAAACCGGGCCGGGTTCCAGGCGGGAAATCTCTCGCGCAAACGCTCGGACGTGATCCGCTCGACCTTGTGGCCACGTTTTTTCAACAACTGATACGTTTCGTATTCGTAGTCGCCCGGCTGCATTTCTCCCTGGCGCAGAAACAACACACCCACTTCGTGGTAGAGGTTCGTGCCGAACTGGTCGTTCCATCGGTGCCATCCTGCGACCGCCTCTTCCCCTAGCGCCGTGTAATCTTCATCCGCCCCGTAACAGGAGCGAATGGCTTTGCTGATGTCGTTGGAGGCGGCCAGCGGATGGGGCAGGGGGCCCGGATCCATCAGGGTGACGCGGTGCCCGCGCTTTTTCAAAGCCAGCGCGGCCACGATTCCGTTGATGCCGGCGCCGAGAACGAGAATGCTGCTCATGCCAGCAGGTGGTGCGCCGAGCGCTTACCGCTCAAATTCGAATACAATTTTTCCGCCCCGCATTCCAGCACTCGCGTGAGTCACGGCAGCCCTGACTTCCGCGATGGAGTACGATTTTTCGACTTTTGTTCTGAGCAAGCCGCGGCGGGCCAGGTCGAACAGCCGTGTGAATGCTTCCATCCGCTCCGCTGCCGTGGCGTGATCGTACCATTTATTGATCCAGAGACCGCGGAAGTTCAGATTCTTAAAGATGAGCAGGCCATTCGGGATTCGCAATGGCTGCAGGCTCATCGCCCCGTAAGTGACCATGGTCGCGTCCGGCGCGAGGGTATGGGCGAGACGCAGCGCACTGTCGCCACCGACTGCATTCAAGCCCAGGGAGATCGGGGCGCCGTCTGTGGCCGCTTTGACTTCGTCGCGCAAATTTTCGCCGTCCACCAGGACCACATTCCCGCCTTCCGCTTCCAGTTCTGGAATCAACTCGGCTCGGCGAACGACATTTACTGTCTGGAACCCGAGCTCCCGCGCAATCTGAATGACAGCGCGGCCCGCCGCGGAGTTGGCTGCGTTCTGAATCACCCAATCGCCCGGCCGAAGCGCGACGTAGCCATTTAAAAGGCGCCAGGCCGTCAGCGGATTAATTTTCAACATGGCCGCCTGCACCGGGTCGATCTCCGGCGGCACGACCACCAGCGTATCGGCCCGCGCGGCCAGAGCCTCGCGCCAGGTCCCCAGGTTGTGAGGCAATATCACCGCGTCGCCAATCTTCACCGCCTGAACCTTCGATCCGACCTCCACGATCGTCCCGGTGCCCTCCATTCCCGGCGTGGCCGGGAGCGGCGGACGAATCGGGTACTTTCCCTCGATCATGTTCAAATCTGCCGGATTAATGGGCGCCGCGCGCATTTGCACAACCGCTTCGTCCGCGCCTGCTTGCGGCCAAGGCTGCTCCTTAACCCTTAAAACTTCCACCGGAATTCCGTGTCTTTCGCAGACAACTGCGTTAATGGTTTTTTTCAAAGATGCCCTCGGCGCTGAACCCTACATCGAACGTCATCGCCAGCAATCTGCAATCAGGCGCGCGTGTTGCATTGCTCGGGCTCGCCATCAATTTCGTGGTGGCTACGGCAAAAATTCTCGCCGGACTTCTGGGCAATTCCTATGTCTTGATCGCCGATGGCATCGAGTCGGCTCTCGACATCGCCAGTTCTGTCGTCATCTGGGGCGGGCTCAAAGTTGCGGCCCGTCCACCCGATGCCACGCATCCATACGGTCACGGCAAGGCCGAGCCGATTGCGGCCATGGTCGTTTCCATTGGGGTCCTGGCGGCGGCCCTGGGCCTGGCCATTCAAAGTGTACGCGAAATTTTTCTGCCGCACCATGCCCCGGCCCCTTTCACCCTGATCGTGCTCGTCGTTGTCATTGTCGTGAAAGAATTCATGTACCGTTATGTCATTCGTGTGGGGCGCCACGTGGAAAGCACCGCGGTTCAGACGGACGCGTGGCATCATCGCACGGACGCACTCACCTCGGTCGCCGCCCTGGTCGGAATTTCCGTGGCGCTCATCGGCGGAGAAAAATGGCAGAGCGCGGATGATTGGGCAGCTCTCTTCGCCTGCGGATTAATCGGGGTGAATGGATATCGTCTGCTCAAGCCGGCCTTCCAGGAGATCATGGATACCGCTCCCAGTGGGCCCATCGTCGGCCTCGTGCAAGAGGCCGCCCGTTCGGTCGCCGGTGTGCGGGAAGTGGAGAAATGCTACATCCGCAAGATGGGGCTGATTTTTTACGTCGATTTGCATGTTGGTGTCGATGGCGGGATCTCCGTGCGGGAAGGCCATCACATCGCGCACGCGGTCAAACGAGCGATCCAACAGAACGATGCGCGCATCGCCGATGTGCTGGTTCATATCGAGCCGACGCGAGAGTAGCGCTGGAACCCCCGCCTCGTTCTTGGTTAAAAATCGCTTTGCAGCAGATGCATCAGCGCATCCGTCAGCGCGCGGCGCGCCCGTCCGATCTGCCGGCTGAAGCGGAGGAGTCGCGGAATCGCGCCCGGGTGCGCCAGCAAATGACGGAGCAATGCCCCCGTAAGGGTCCGCTGGCGCTCCAGGTCGAAAAGAATGTCGCTGGGCAAGGGAAAGGGATGCCGGGGAGTGTCGCTCAGGACGCGGAGCGACAACATGCGCAGGCGCCGCTCCGCGCAAACCCGCGCAATCGTCTCGGTCTCCATATCAATCGCGACTGCTTCGTGGCGATGCCAGATCTCTTCCCTTTCAGCCGGTGAATCGACCATGGCCGGCGCCGTAAAGATTTTAGCCGCGTGTGTGTTCTGTTGTCGGAGCAAATGCCGCGCGCGGTCCAGTATCTCAATGTCTGAATAATTTTCGGCGAGGACAAGATCTCCCACCCGGTAATTGCTGCGCGCCGCGCCGGCGAATCCGGAACTGATCAGCCAGGCCGGCGAGGTGGTTTTCAGGTAATCGCTCAGGCGGGCTTCGCAAACCTTTGCCCCCACGCCGGTGTGAACGATCTCCACATCATGTGGGCCCAGCCGCCCGGCGATGATTTTCCATTGGCCCTGAAGGCGCACATTTTTTCGGGCGAGACGACGGACGAAATCGGAGCTCTCCGCCGGTAAAGCAAAGGTGATGGCGATCATCCGGACGTGGGCGAGCGCTCAGCGCACGCTAGGGCGCAGCGTTTTCCATGACGTGAACGATGAAGCGCTTTTTATCCATCCCTCCGGCTGGCGACTCGTTCGGTGAAACGGGCGAAGGAGTCGCGCCGCTTGCAGCCGCCAGGGCTGCGCGAAATTCCGACTCGCGCTGGGCGGGCACATCCGCGAGCACGCCGATGCGATTCCCATCCGGGAGTTCCTTCGTGGCGGAACCGCCGAGCCGTTGCGCCATCGCCACGACCTGGTCGGCCACCCGATTCATCTGCCCGGGCGCGGCGGACATAGTGAGTTCACTTAAATCCAGCGGGGGTGGGGTGAGCGCGGTCTGGGTGGCTTGTTGCAGAGACTTCGTAATCTGATCGCGCATCTGGGCCTCCAGCAACGGGCGATTGGGATTGGCCGCCTCGTGGTGCGCGATGAACCAAAGCCCGGCCGCCACATTCACGCCCATCAGGACGAGGAAGGCCACGCCGATACGGAGCGCCATTTTCCGCCCCTGTGCGTTCGTGGCTTCGTCTCCCGGAAGAAGGATCTCGCGGCTGTCGCCCGCCATATTGGAATGAATGCGCCGGGCGGCCGCGAATTCTTTTTGCAGCCGGGGATCATCTGCGATCTGCTTTTCCAGCTGGACCCGCTCCCATTCCGGCAGCTTCCCCTCGAGATAGTCGAATAGTTTGTCAGGATTCATGGACGGCGTGGCCACCAGCGTGACGCCGGAGGGGGCGGCGCGCAATTCCTAACTGATCCTGAGTGCCTCAACCCATCGCCTCCACAGGCCGAATGACGCCCGTCATTTGCTCTTTCTCCTCGGGGAAATAGAATAACTGCCTCGTGGCAGAAGAGAATCAGGCAAAATGGGATGCCGTCAACACATGGCGTCGTCGTGCCGCGATTGCGCTCGGCTTGTTCTTTCTTTTGCTCGTTTTCTTCCATCGTCCGGTTCTTCTCACCATCGGAGAGCACCTGGCGCGGCATTATGCGGCCAAAGCCCATCTCAAGGCCGACCTGCGTTTGGAAGGGAATGTCTTCACCAATTTGACGCTGCGGAATGTGCACGTCGTGTCCACGGGCGACAGCCCCATCGAATCAATCGACATCGATTTTGCCCACTTTAGCTACAGCCTGATTGGACTGTGGCGGCGCGGGCCGGAGGACTTTCTGCGCACCGCCGAGGTGGCTTCGGCGCGGGTCGTCCTGGACCCGGCCAGGGCCAAGCTCAAGAAAGCGCCTCCCCCTAACGAAAAGATCACATTGCCTTCCATTTTTCCCGAGTCCGTT
>JBBRDU010000107.1:0-9992 GCA_038203615.1 Chthoniobacterales bacterium | reverse complement strand
TGCCCAAGCCCAAAGCTTTTTCGAATAACAGGTTTGCGTCCATATCCCCATCCTGCCCATTCCCGCCGCCTCTGCCAAGCCGCCCTCCCAGTTCCCCCCGAACGCCTGCCGCGGCGAGCGGTGCGGGGTTTGGGGGCGCATCGCCCCCATCAAACCGGTTCCTTCATCAAAGAATCCACCCACTTAGAAAAGCGAAGCGCCGGAATTGACGAAGGACGACATCGAAAAGATCGTTCGCACATACCATCGCTGGCGTTTGGATATTCCGATGGGTGAAGTTCGGCGGGGAAAACAATACGCGCAGGTCGACCCTGATCCCGCGTGGGTTTATCAAGATATCGCTGGTTTCTGCAAATCCGCCACCACCACCGAAATCGCCGCGCACGGCCATGTGCTCACACCCGGCCGCTATGTCGGTGCCGAGGAAATCGAAGACGACGGCGAATCTTTTTCCGAAAAGATGCCGCGGCTCGTCGCCGAACTGAACGCCCAGTTCGCCGAGTCCGCGAAACTGGAGCAAGCCATCAAGGCAAACCTCAAATCATTCGCCTTATGATTGTCGAGGAATTTAGTTTCGAGGAAGTTCGGGATCACGTGGTAGGGGCACTGATGGAGTTGGCTACAGAGCCTAAACTCTTCAGCTTTAGAATCAATGAACGCACTCTAACGCAGCGCCTGTCTCTACATTTGCAACCTCGTTTCGGGACAAAGCTCTCGGTAGATTGTGAGTATAATCGAATGTGGGAAGAGAAGGACATGACTAAGGAACTTCCTTGGGGTGCAGAGTCGCTTTGGAGTGACGACTGTGACGGGAGAACCGTGTATCCAGACATCATCATCCACGTCCGAGGAGAACCCTTCGCGAATCTATTAGTTATTGAGGCAAAGCGGAATCACGCGGAGGAATTCCTGCCTGAGATCGATCAAAAGAAGCTGGTACGCTTTACCCATCCAGAAGGTGACTTTCGCTACCGGTGGGGAGCCTTCGTGAATTTCGTTACAGCCAAGACTCCAAAGCGCGCATCAGTTATCTGGTTCGAGAACGCAAACCTAAGAGAGGAGAAGGATGAAGTCGGGCTCGATTAGCACTTGGCGCGACGTTGCACTCGAAGATGTGGCTGACGAATTGACCGTCGGCTATGTCGGGCCAATGGCGTCTGAATACATCGATGACGGCATCCCTTTTCTTCGTTCGCTAAACGTCGAGCCGCTACGAATCAACAAAAACAACCTGAAGTTCATCACGCCGGAGTTTCATCAGCGAATTCAGAAATCACGACTCACACCGGGCGATGTTGTGATTGTCCGAACGGGGAAACCCGGTGCTTGCTCGGTCGTGCCCGAGTGGCTCGCAGATGCGAACTGCTCCGACCTTGTAATCGTTCGGTGCGGCAAGGAATTAAACAACCGCTTCCTCGCCTACTACGTCAACACGGTCGCATCCGACCACGTCGCAGCCCATCTTGTCGGGGCCGTGCAGCAGCATTTCAATGTCGGTTCAGCGCGCACGTTGCGACTCAATCTTCCACCTCTCGGCGAGCAAAAATCCATCGCGGCGGTGCTTGGGGCGCTGGACGACAAGATCGAGTTGAACCGGCAGATGAACGCGACGCTGGGGGCAATGGCACGGGCGCTGTTCCAGAGCTGGTTCGTGGATTTCGACCCCGTCCGCGCCAAACTCGACGCCCTGCCCCCCGCGGGCCTCGACAAGGCTACCGTCGCCCTCTTTCCTGACCATCTGGAAGACTCGCCGCTTGGGCACATTCCCCGAGGATGGACGGTTGGAAATATCAAAGACTGCTGTACGCACATTCAGAACGGCGGAACGCCGAGGCGAAACGAACCGCGTTTCTGGGACAACGGAGATATTCCGTGGCTCACTTCCGGCGAAGTGCGGCAACCAATCGTTACGGCACCGGAGAACTTCACCACAGAAGCTGGCTTGGCAGAATCTTCGGCCAAGTGGGTTCCTCCACTTTCGACCGTTATCGCACTTTACGGCGCGACCGCGGGCCAAGTTTCTCTTGTGTCATCTCGCCTTACGACAAATCAAGCCGTGTGCGCCTTGGTCCCAAAGAAGCATTTCGCTTTCTTCAACTACCTCTGGATGCGCGCGGCAACGGGCGAACTTGAAAACAAGGCGGTCGGTTCCGCTCAGCAGAACATCAGCAAAGGAATCGTGGAGGAAACGCAGGTCGTGCTCGCGCCTTCGGCCGTCGTGGAAAAATTCGCCGAGTCAGTCAGTCCACTATTCGACCGCTGGATTTCCAACCTCCACCAATCCCGCACCCTCGCCACCCTGCGCGACACGCTGCTGCCGAAACTGTTGAGCGGAGATCTGAGGGTCGCAGAAATGGAGAAGAGGGTTTCGGCATGAACCGCACCGTCTCAGAGGCGGCAAATGTTCTTGGAGTGGATGCCGAGCAGGTAAAGCGTTGGGCCTCGGTTTTCAAAGACTACCTTTCCATTCGGGCCAATCCATCAAAGGGGAAACCCCGTATGTTTAGCGACGGTGATTTGCTGGTGCTTTGCTTCGTCGGGAATGAATGGGAACATGACCCAGACCTTGAGGCGATCAAGATCGGCCTGAACCGGGACGAGCACTTCAACGAGAGATTTGTTGAGCACCTCTATTTGCACACGCCCTTGCTGCAAGAACCGCCCGACAACCTGGATGAAACTTGCCTTCACGGTTTTCTGTGGGTCGGCGGCCACGGCCAAGCACGCTTTGAACTTGCTCGCAACTATCGCTACGCGGCTGAAAAGCTGCTCAATCAAGCCTTGGAAGAAAGTGATGCGCGGCATTGGCTTTGTCCGGTGCTGTTCACGTATAGGCACACTTTGGAACTTTACCTGAAGACCATCGGGAACATCACAGAGCGCACGCACTCTCTCGCCGAATGCGTTGAACTAGTCGAGACGATTCACGGGGCGCAATTTCCACCGAGGGCGAGAGGGTGGATTGAGGAATTGGACAGGATCGACCCTAATCCTGGCACCACATTCCGATATGAGGATGACCTCGGAAGTCAGGGATGCCCTGAATACTGGGTGGACTTACGCCAGTTCAAGTTCGCGATGAAGCAAGTATTTGAGATGATTGACTGTGCCATTCTCCGTATTGGGGCAAAAGCCCCGCCGGCTAAGAACAAATGAGTGCCCACCTCCACCAATCCCGCACCCTCGCCACCCGCGACACACTCCTGCCGAAGCTGCTGAGCGGGGAGTTGAGCGTGGCGGAGGCGACTGTTTCAATCTGAGCATGTATCCGATTCGCAGAATTGATCGCCTGCAAGCGGAGGACATCGAGTATCTCGGCACGAAGCGGAAGTTCTGGTTCACCACGAACGGGCAGCGCTTCCTTTTCAAAGCGGAGCAACGAGGCACCGGGGAAGACTGGGCGGAGAAAGTCGTCTGCGGACTGGCCCGCCTGCTCGGCATCCCGCATGTGGACTACGATCTCGCCCACGAATACGAGGGCCAGAGGCCGATACAGCCCGGAGTGCTTTGCCCCACCTTCGTCCCGCGCCCGCAGATCCTCATCCTGGGCAATCAGCTTCTCGTCATTCGCGATCCGGACTACCCGGCAGCGGAGGAACGCAAATACGGGGTGCGCGAATACACGGTGGAGGCGGTGGCGGACATCGCATCCATCCTGAAAGCACCGGCGACGGAATGGATGCGGGGCACGCCAGCGGGAATCACCACCGCGCTCGGGGTCTTCACCGGGTATGTGATGCTCGATGCGTGGGTGGCGAATCAGGACCGCCATCATCAGAACTGGGGCGCAATCTGGGAGGTGCCTGATCTACGACTGGCACCGACCTTCGACCACGGGGCTTCGCTGGCGCGAAACCTCTCGGACGAGGAGCGGAAGGAGCGGCTGCACACGAAGGATCGGAATCGGACCGTGGAGCAATTCTGCGGACGTGCGCGGTCGGGCTTTTACTCGGCAACCCAGAAAGACAAGACGGTCCTCGCTCTCGACGTCTTCCGGCGTTTCGCCGAGCGGGATCCGGACGCGGCGCGAATCTGGCTGGGCAAGCTTGCCGGGATCGGCCAGATTGCGATAGACGCAATCCTGGCAGAGATTCCGCCGCAGCGAATGTCGCCAGTGACCCGAGAATTTACTTTGACGCTTTTGATGACCAACCAACGCCGACTCCTGGAGGGTATCCAACCATGAACGCACTGCTTGTCGCCTCACGTTCGGCTGACCCGGCCAAAGGTGGCTGGAGTCCGATCGGTCGCCTGCAATTTGACGGCGGGATCTATCGCTTCGTTTACACGAACGGGGCGCGCACCGCGCAGGGCTTCGCACCGTTCAGTGGAATGGAGGATCTCGGCGAAGTGTATGAGTCCGCAGAGTTGTTCCCGATTTTCGCCAACCGTCTCCTCCCGAAGTCGCGCCCAGAGTATGAGGCTTATCTTCGCTGGAGCGGCTTCGATCCGGCGAATCCGCCCGACCCCATCGCCGTCCTCGGAGTGACTGAGGGCATCCGGCGCACGGACATGATCGAGTTGTTTCCCTGCCCTGTGCCGGACGACGTTGGCTGCTACCTGAACAAGTTTTTCCTCCACGGCCTGCGTTACATGCCGGAGTCCGCACGGGAACGGGTGCTCGCGTTGCAGGATGAAGAGCCGCTGGCCCTCATGCTCGACATTTGCAATCCGGCAGACCAAAACGCGGTCGCGCTGCGAACGACCGTGGGGGACCAGATGATGATCGGCTACGTGCCGCGATATCTCGCGCACGACGCGTGGAAGATCGTCCAGGAGTGCCATCCCGATTTCATCCGGGTCTCCGCACACCGGGTGAACCGGGACGCCCCGCTCCAGCAGCGGCTGCTCTGCCGGATGCAGTCCTGCTGGCCCGAGGGCTTTCAGCCATGCAGCGGTGAGGAATTTCAGCCGATTCCGCAAGGCGTGCCAGCCCACTGCGGCGACTAGCCGCGCCTCATCGTGTGGCCGTAAACCTGGTTGAAAACGATGTCGAGCTTGCCGCGCTCAATTGGTTCCAAGGGCTGGGCTACGCCATCGGGCATGGCCCTCACATCGCGCCGAGCCAGCCTTCCGCGGAGCGGGATTCGTTCAGTGACGTTGTGCTGGTGGAACGCCTTCGCGCGGCGCTTCGGCGCTTGAACGGCGCCATGCCGGAGGAGGCGCGCGAGGAGGCATTGCGCAAGGTGCTGCGGGTGGCGACGGGTTCGCTGGTGCAGACGAACCGGGCCTTTCACCGGATGTTGCGGGATGGCGTGGATGTGGAGTATGCGAGAAAAGAGGACGGGTCGATCAAAGGCGACAAGGCGCGGTTGGTGGATTTCGCCGATGTGCGGGCGAACGACTGGTTCGTGGCGAATCAGTTTACGGTGATTGAGGCGCAGCACAACCGGCGGCCGGACGTGGTGGTCTTCGTCAACGGGTTGCCTCTGGCGCTGATCGAGCTGAAAAATGCGACGGATGAGGACGCGACGATCTGGAGCGCCTACGCGCAGTTTCAGACCTACAAGGCGGAGGTGCCGAGCCTGCTGCACTACAACGCGGCGCTGGTGGTCTCAGACGGCCTGCAAGCGCGCGTGGGATCGCTGACCGCGAACCAGGAGTGGTTCAAGGTCTGGCGCACGATCGACGGCGAGGGCGATGCGCCGAAGACCGCTTTGGAACTGGAGGTGCTGGTGCGCGGGGTGTTCGAGCGGCGGCGGTTCCTTGATCTGCTCCAGCACTTTATTGTTTTCGAGGAAGACGCGGACACGGGCGCGCTGCACAAGATCATCGCGGGCTACCATCAATTCCACGCGGTGAATGCGGCGGTGGAGGAAACGGTGCGCGCCAGCGGCATGAACGACACGGGCGCGACCCGCGAGGATCCCGGCCGCTACTGGGCCGGGCGGATGCACGGCGGCAAACCGGGCGACCGTCGCGCGGGCGTGGTCTGGCACACGCAGGGCAGCGGCAAGAGTTTCACCATGCTGTTCTTCGCCGCGCGCGTGATCCGTGAGGCCGCGATGCAGAACCCGACGCTCGTCGTGCTGACCGACCGCAACGATTTGGATGATCAGCTTTTCGGCCAGTTCCAACGCTGCCACGACATTCTCGGCCAGATGCCGGTGCAGGCCGCGAACCGTGAGAATCTGCGCGAACTGCTCGCCGTGGCCAGCGGCGGCGTGGTTTTTACGACGATCCAGAAGTTTCTCCCCGAAAAGGGCGAGAAGATGCCCTGTCTAAGCGAGCGGCGGAACATCATCGTCATTGCGGACGAAGCGCACCGCAGCCAATACGACCTCGTGGACGGTCTCGCCCGGCACATGCGCGATGCGCTGCCGAATGCGTCCTTCATCGGCTTCACCGGCACTCCAATCGAAAAGACCGACGCGAACACGCGAGCGATTTTCGGCGATTATATCTCCATCTATGACATCCAGCGGGCGGTGGTCGACAAGGCGACGGTGCCGATTTATTACGAGAGCCGCATCGCCAAGCTGTCGCTGAACGCCGCCGAGTTGCCGAAGCTTGACGCCGAGTTTGACGAGATCACCGAAGGCGAGGAGCTGTCGAAGAAGGAGCAGCTCAAGACGAAGTGGGGCGCCCTGGAGGCGCTGGTGGGCGATCCGAAACGTATCGCGCTTATTGCGGCCGATCTCGTGACCCATTTCGAGAAGCGTCTCGAAGCGATGGACGGCAAGGCGATGATCGTCTGCATGAGCCGGCGGATCTGCGTGGACCTCCACAACGCGCTCGTCAGGCTGCGCCCCGACTGGGCCAGCGCCCCCGGCGATGATGCGGAAGTCGAGGGGGCGAAGGCTGGAGTGGTGAAGGTGGTGATGACCGGCAGCGCCGAGGACGGCCCCGACTGGCAGCCGCACATCCGCAGCAAGGACAAGCGCCGCAAGCTGGCCAACCGCTTCAAGGATAGTCGCGATCCGTTCCGCATCGTCATCGTCCGCGATATGTGGCTGACCGGATTCGACGCGCCCTGCCTGCACACCATGTATGCCGACAAGCCGATGCAAGGCCACGGCCTCATGCAGGCCATCGCCCGCGTGAACCGCGTCTTTCGCGACAAGCCCGGCGGATTGGTGGTCGATTACCTCGGCCTCGCCGATCAGCTCAAGAAGGCACTCGCCAACTACACAGAGAGCGGTGGCCAGGGCGATCCGACCTTTGACACTGCCCAGGCCATCGCGGTGATGCGGGAGAAGCATGGTGTCGCCTGCGACCTGCTGCATGGTTTCCAGTGGGGCAAGTGGACGACCGGCAAACCGGCCGAACGCCTCGCGCTCATTCCCGCGGGACAGCAGCACATTCTCGAACAAGACGACGGCAAGAAGCGGTTCGTGCAGGTGGTTACGGAACTCTCCCGCGCCTTTGCCCTGTGCGCGGCGAGCGATGAAGCCACGGAGATTCGGGATGACGTGTCGTTTTTCCAGGCCATCCAGGCCGCGCTGAATAAGCAAAGCGGCACAAGCCGGAAGACTCCCGAACAGATCGACGCCGCGGTGCGCCAGCTCGTGTCGAAGGCCATCACCACCGAGGGGCAGGTGATCGATGTTTTCACCGCCGCCGGCCTACCCAAGCCGGACATCAGCATCCTGAGCGACCAGTTTCTCGCCGAGGTGCGCGGGCTGAAATACAAGAACGTGGCCGCCGAACTGCTGGAGAAGCTGCTCAATGACGAACTGAAGGTCCGTTCGCGGAAGAACCTCGTGCAGAGCCAGCTCTTCAGCGAGAAGCTCAAGAAGACCCTCAACGCCTATCACAACCGCGCGATCTCCACGCTCGAAGTGCTGGAGGAACTTATCAAGCTGGCCAGGGAACTCGACGCCGCCACCAAACGCGGCATCGACCTCGGCCTGACTGACGATGAAGTGGCCTTCTATGACGCGCTCGCCGCCAACGAATCCGCCGTGCAAGCGATGGGCGACGACAAGCTCAAGCTCATCGCCGCCGAGTTGATCACCAGAGTGCGCGAGAGCGTGACGATCGACTGGACATTGCGCGAGAGCGCCCGGGCGAAGATCAAAGTGATCGTAAAACGGATCCTGAACAAATACGGCTACCCGCCAGACCTTCAGGAGGAGGCGGTCAAGACCGTCCTGCAACAGGCAGAACTTCTCTGCGCGGAGTGGGCGTAGGGAAGGCATGAAAGAGCGGCGTCTCCCACGGGAATTCACAACACGGAACAAATGACGAACGGCGGCCTGTTAAACTTCTGGCGAATGCGATTGATCGCGCTCAGGACAGTTGGTTGGCCGATCAGGGTTGCCTCGACTTTTCGCTTGCCGGGGAAATTCAGCATCAAGATTCCGATCACGATGGTCAAGACGCCCTGGCCCGGCAGGAACAGCATCAGGAAGCCGGCAATCACAAAAATCGCGCCGACGGTGTTTCTCGCAATGAGTCCGAGGAGTCGAAGGACCGGGTGATATTCTTGCGTCCGCGGACGCGGAACGCGGACATCAAAATAGTCTGCAGGCAGCCGAACCAGGATAAACGGGATCGCAATGAGTGTCCCGATGAAGAAGACCAGCGACAGCACTGTAATCCAGATCAACTGCTCCGCGGAGATGTTCTGTTGCACGGTCGATGGCAGCCAATCCATGGGGCTTCAGGTCATCAGCGCAATCCAGCCGAGCAACACCCCCAAGGCGGCGAGCGTCACCGGCACGCCGAGCCGGGCAAATGCGCGGAAGGAAATATCGATGCCCAATTCACGGGCCTGCTGCACCACGATGATATTGGAGACGCTGCCCAGGATGATGAGGCAGCCCCCGAAGCTGTTGGCCAGCGCGAGGACGTAGGCCGTCGTGGGCCGCGAGAGATCCACCACCTTGAGCAGCAGCATCACGGCGGCGGAATTGTTGATGATGTTGGATAAGCCTGCCGTGGTCAGCGCCAGCGTGGGCAATGCCTGGAGATTGAATCCACTGTGCGCCAGCCAGCGCACCACCTCGTCGCCGCTGCCGGTGGATTGGAACGCACCGGTGACAACGAACAGGCCGATGAACAGGATGAGAATCGGCCAGTCCACCAACGCGAGGAGATCCTCGGTGCGAAATTTCTTGCTCGCCAAATGAATGCCGGCGGCCGCCAGCGCAACAATTTCCTTCGGAATCGGCGAGAAAAAAAGGGCGATCACGATGACAAGGATCACCAACCCCTTGTTGGCATGCGACCGGTTGTAGGGCTGCGCCATCGGAGATTTTACCTCCTGCTGCGTGGGCGCAATCACTTGCAGCCGATGACGAGACAGGAGCCAGATGATGGCGTAGGCCGCGCCCATCGCCAGCAGCGCCGGGCAGGCGCACCAGAGCAGATACCTGCCAAAGCTCAGCGCCGCCACCTGCCCGATCATCATGTCCTGCGGATTGCCGATGATCGTCGCGGCTGCCCCGATGTTGCTCGCGATGGCGAGTGCAATCAGAAACGGAACGGGATTGACCTGCTTGCGTAACAGCGCCGGCCCGACGACGGGCGCGAAGACATAGCAAACGATATCGTGATTGAGGAATGCCGACAGCCCGCCCGTGGCCAGCATCAAGATGAGGAGAAATTTCGCCGGATGCCCGACGCGCCCCGAGACGCTGGCCGCGACCTTGTCGAAGAATCCGGACAAGCGCAGTTGCGCCGACAAAACAAAAAAACCGAACAGGAGGAAAATGGTCGGCCAATTGATGGAGGCCACGACTTCGGTCGTGCTCCAGCCGCCGAAGATCATCATCCCGATCGCCCCCAGCAACGCGATCCCCACGCGATTCAATTGCAAGCCCGGCACATGCCCCATCGCCACGCCGAGATAAGTCAGGGCGAAGATCGCCAGAATGGCCGGCTTATCGTGGGACGGCGGCATGGGCTCTAGTGTAGTGCGGCGCAATTAGCGTAACGTTTTGCGGTTCGCGAGCTTTTTGCGGGCGCGTGTGACCTTGGACAAGATGTCTTTGGCGGTGGCTGTCCAGATGAATGGCTTGGGCTCCTTGTTATGTTGACCAAGGTAT
>JBBRDU010000106.1:0-10159 GCA_038203615.1 Chthoniobacterales bacterium | reverse complement strand
GGTGTCGGTGGTTCCCGCATAGGCACCCGGATCGGATGGATAGTCCTGATTGAGCGGCGTACCGGGATCGGGGGTGGAATAGCCACCGTCCGCCTGACCGAGCACTTGCTGCCACACGTCCATGCTCTGGAGGATGCCGCCAAGCTGCGTGAAGTCCCATCCCTTGAGCATGGCGAGTTGGTTTTGCACCTGCTGGCGGAACTGTTCGACCAGTTGGATGTCCTGCGCCACCTGCGCGACCGCCTCCGCAAAGTTGGTCGGGTCAAACACGATGTCGGCGTAGCCCGCGACGGGGACAAAGAGCGCCGCGCTTGCGGCGGTGGTGACAGAGATAAGAAGTCGTTTCGTAAAGCGTTTCATGGAGAGTCTCCTTTCAACAGAGATTGGGGACCGTGAAGGGCAAATGGCCGTTCCACTTCGTTAGGCGTCACTGGGGCTGAACAAGATCGACACTCGGGAAAGCATTGACGACCCCTCCCGTGGGAGGCGCGGGATTCTCCCAGCCGGAGCGGACGCGTTTTTGTTCGGCGGCGGCGAAGCTCAATTCCGATTGCTCGCGGGCCAAGGTTTCGGTGCGCAGCCGAGACCGCACGGCTTTGAGCGACGCGAGCTTGGTGAGTTCGGCCGAGGCCACGGCGAGCAGGTCGTTATGGGCTTGCGCTGCGGCGGTTTCGCCTGGGGCGCTGTTGGAGGCCTCGACGATGCCTTGGACTTGGCCGCGGGTGGAGGCCATGTCCCGGTACACCTGATTCTGCAGTTGACGGTTTTCGGCCAAAGCCTGGCGCTCGTTGCCAATCCAGGTGGTCCGGTCCGATTGCAATTGATCCCAGGATTTCCCGCTCATGTCGGCGGGGAAGCGGCGGTCGAGTTGATCGCCCGGACTTTGCGTGTCATAGAGACCCGCACCCAATTGCCCCAGCAGGCCCGAGACCACCGACGCGGCATCGATTGTCACGCCGGCGTTCAAGTGCTGGAGCTCCTGGACTTGGTTTTTGACTTGCAACCCCAGTTGCACCACCTGCTGGACGTGTTCGACCAGGGCAGCCGGGTCCAGAATGATCGGGTCGTACCAGCAGGCCAGCGCCTCGCGGACTGGGTCAAACGCCACCGTCAGGCCCGCCGCGATCGCCAGCGAGAGCAGGAGATCACGCCGTCGCCGCTTGCGCGGCACCGTTGCATTGCGAAGTGTCAAAGCCCGCATGGTGATCGCCGTCGCCGTAATTGAATTGGAGTTGCGCATCGTCATTCCTTTCGCTTTGGTACGTCGCCAGTTGTTCCGCCCACTCGTTCAGGCCCAGTTCTCTCAGGTATTCCACCGCAAAGGACTTGGTCCCGTGTTCGCGTAGCACGCCATCGATCCGGGCGTGGTCCTGCGGTGAGCCGGCGGCGCAGAACGCGAGCGCCAGTTCGCCCAGCCCCAGTTCAAAGAGTCGGTTGCCTTCCCGGCTCTGGTAGTAGTAGTCACGCTTGGGGATTGACTGCTGGATGATCTGTAACTGCCGTTCGTTCAAGCCGAACGATTCGTAGACTTTTCGCGTGCGCTCTTCCATCGCGTTTCCGTTCGGCAAAAAGAGCCGCGTCGGGCAGTTTTCGATGATCGCCGGGGCAATCGGGCTGTCGGCGATGTCGGACAAACTCTGTGTGGCGAAGAT
This sequence comes from Chthoniobacterales bacterium, assembly GCA_038203615.1. Classification (GTDB taxonomy): domain Bacteria; phylum Verrucomicrobiota; class Verrucomicrobiia; order Chthoniobacterales; family UBA10450; genus JBBRDU01. Next base: position 8,507 of record JBBRDU010000106.1, on the reverse strand, counting down.
CACCGCCACGTTCTTTTTCCGCAGCACCTTCAGCCAGTCGCGGATCTTGGCTGCGAAGAGGGATTCGGTGAGGTAGAGCCATGCCTCATCGAGAATCATGAGCGTGGGGTTCCCATCGAACCGCTTTTCCAATCGGCGGAAGAGATACGTCAGCACCGGCAGTAGCGCCGCCCGGCTCTGCATGAGGTGTTCCATCTCAAACGCCTGCCAGCGGCCGCCTTTTCCGCCATCGCTTTCGGTCAGCGTGTCTTGGTTGGCGTCGAGCAGCCGACCGTGGGGACCGTCCAACGTGTAGCTGCGTAGCGCTTCGCGGATCGCCGCGTCCTGGACGATCCCCATGAGCGTGCTGAGCGTGCGCTGGATCTTTGGCATGGAGGCGAGGTTCGAGAGCGCCGCCCACAATTCCTGCTTGGTGGCCGGCGTGATGGCCGCCTTCTCCCGGTGCAAGAGGTCCAGGATCCATTCCTGCGCCCAGGCCAGTTCGCCTTCATCGTCGATCCCCGCCAGGGGTTGGAAGCAGATCGACTCTCCCTCGCCGCCCAAGTCGTAGAAGTCGCCTCCTATCGCCAGCGTCATTGCCCGGCAACTCGCCCCTTTGTCGAAGATGTAGACGGCGGCGCCGGGATACCGGAGCCATTGGCACGCCAACAGATTGAGCAGCGTGCTCTTGCCGGCACCTGTCGGACCGGCCACGATCGTGTGGCCGACGTCACCCTGATGCAGGGAGAGACGGAATGGGGTGGAACCCTTCGTGCGCGTGACCAAGAGCGGCGGGCCGTTCAGATGATGGCACCGCGCCGGGCCGGACCAGACGGCGCTCAGCGGCACCAGATCGCAGAGGTTCAGCGAGGAGAGCAGCGGACGGCGCACGTCGGCGTAGGCATGGCCCGGCAAGCTGCCCAGCCAGGCCTGCACGGCATTGAAGTCCTCGATTTCCGAAACAAGGCCCACGCCATCAATGACTTGCTGGACGGCCCGGGCTTTCTCCGTCGCGGTGGATTCATCCTCATCCCACACGGTGACGGTGAGCGTAAAATCGCCGAACGAGCAGTGGTCGCCGCCGAGTTCCTGCAAGGCGTCATCCACGTCTTCGGCTTTGTTCAGACTGTCGGAGTCCTCCAGCTTGCTTTCCTGTTTGGTGATGGCCTCTTTGAGAAGCGTCACCATTCCCTTGCGCTTGGCGAACCATTGGCGGCGCAGCTTGTTTAAATGCCGCGTGGCGTCGGTCTTGTCCATCGGCAGGTAGCGGCCCACCCAGCGGTACTCGATTGGCAGTTCGTTCAAGCGGTCCAATAGGCAGGGGAGGGTGCGGTTGACGTAGGCGCGAATGGAGACGGTCTTCATGTACTGGCGGCCGAGTCGCGGGGAGAGGCCGCCGGAAAAGGGCTGGTCGGTGATTATTTCATCGAGGTAGAACGGCACATCCGGCACCGCAACGGTCAGCCGTCGGTCCGAGACGCAGGCGTGGAGGTAGGTCAGCGTCTCGGAGTCATCAAGCGGATGAACCTCCGGCATGAAGGAGGACATCAGATTGCCGATCTGTTCCACCTGGCCGAGGAAGTGTTCGTAGCGCGCCCGGTAGGAGACTTGGCCGCCGTTGGCTTTTGACAGTCGGTCGATGAAGAAGTCGCCGAGTCGGGCCATCCCTTCCGCCGGGGGCAGGTAGGTGAAGGTGAGGTAGCACCGGCTTTCAAAGTGTTGGGCATCGGCGATAAAGGCGTGGCGCCGCTCCTGATCGATCATCGCGGCGACCGGGTTGGGGAAGTCGCACGCAGGATAGACGTGGGCGGAACGGCGGGTGGCCTCCAGTTGCACGCACCAGTGGGAGCCAAGCCGGCGCAGGACGTTGTTCATCCGGGCCCGCGCGGCGACCAACTCATACGAAGTGGAGCTGTCCAGATCGGGGCCGCGGTAAGCGACTGTCTTCTGAAAGCTGCCATCTTTGTTCAGGACGACGCCGGGACCGATCAATGCGGCCCAGGGCAGGTAGTCAGCCAGGCGCTCGGGAGTTTTGCGGTATTCATCAAGGTTCCACATACGGCTCTCCATTCGCACGCAGCGTGTCGTGATCAGGAATCCAGGTGCGTCGGCTGACGCAGGTGGTGGCGGAAGACATCGAACCAGTGAGGATCGCGCTTGCTCATCAGCATCGCGGCGGTATGCAGGGCCGCTCCGGCGGGAAAGCCGAGCCACCACAAGTGCAGCCCCATCCCGACGACCAGGGCGAGCGTGCCGTTCAGGATCGCGAAGGTCCGGGGCGCGCCGCCCATCAGAACCGGCTGGGTCAGCGCGATGTGCAGGGGAATCTCGAAACCTTCGACCTGGGTTGCCGTGTTCACGTCACACCTCGTCAATTCCACGCTTTGCAACAACGCCACCAAGCGACTGCCAGATCACCGCATCGCTTACCAGCCTGCGCCGCCGTCGAACCCGAAGAACGTCACGCCGAAGGTGGTGGCGGTCACGGCGATCGAGACGCCCAGGAGCAGCCCGAGCATCCGCCGCATCCCGCCGCCCTCACTGAAGGCGAAACCGAACCCGAGGACGACAATGGCCAGGATGCAGAGCGCCTTGGCGACGGGGCCCGAGAAACTCGCCGGCACCTGCTGGAGCGGGCCTTCCCACGGCAGCGGTTGCCCACCACCGGGGGCGGCGTGGGCCGTCGGGGCAAGGGCGAGAAGATTCACCGCGCCGGCGAGGACGGACACCAGCAGGGATTTTCGGAAGCGGGCGTTGAGGGGATTCATGGGAAACTCCGGTTTGATGCTGACATCCCGGATCACTCGATCCGATTTGATGTCATCATTGGTATGGAATATACCATACAACACCCGAACATCGGAGTCAAGCGAAAATCCCGCTTTCTGTTTTGGGACGGTTGAACCGGAGCGCAGGGGCGTTCAATCTGCTATGAATTAGGCAAGAAACGCCGAAATACCTTCGAGAAATGACGGCGGGAAGGCACCCGCGCGATCACTACGGGCGGGAGTGATCTGAGAGGTCTGCGCACGTCAGGTCGACGATCGGGCGGAAGGCACAGGAATGGAATCAGGAACGGAAACGCTATTCATCGTGTGACGCAGCGCCGATGGTGTCCCGGTGCTTCTGTGCCATCGCCCGCCGGACATCCGGCCCGGCGTCCAACCAGTGAATAATCATCGCCTCAATGACCCGCTTCGGGTTGGAGAGCCGTTGCGCACAATCCTCTTCAAGCGCTTCGAACAACGCTGTGTCAAAACGGTACGTTCGTTGGACTGTCCTTGGCTTCCCTGCCGATCGAGTGGTCGATTTTGCCTTTGCCATGGCTGAAACTTACCGCCGAGTCCACTGGTATGCAAGTCACCAATCAAGTCATTTCAACGGGACGAACTTGTCAAAGTCTCCCCCTCGCAGGGCATTCCAAATTTTGGTCTGCGCGGAAATACAGTGGTTACCGTGAAGACCATCTCTCCGTTTTGATTTATCATCACAAAATCAGGAGGCAAGTATGTGGCCAGACAATGAGACAGCGAATGATTTAATCGGATTCCAAGTTCACGCGGACCTCATCAGGAACGTGGTGTGCAATCCGAAAATGCTGCCGACCACCATTGGTGTCTTCGGCGATTGGGGCGGTGGCAAGACCAGCATCATGAAGATGCTTGAACGCGACTTGGAACCAAGCAACTGGCCGGAAGGCTCGGAAGAACGAAAGCGGTGCGAGACCATCGCGGTCGTGTACACGAACACGTGGCAGTTTGAAGGCTACGATGATGCCAAGTCGGCGATTCTAAGTTCCGTGCTTCTGGAACTCGCCGGCCACAAACGGTTCGGCGCTAAGGTTCGGGACGCGGCATTAAAACTGCTCAAGAGCGTGAACTGGATGCGGTTCGCGAAGTTGACACTGAAGCACGTTGCCATTCCCGCAGCCGCAGCTTTTTTCACGGGAGGCGCGGCGGCAATTCCCGCAGCGGTCGCCGTCTCAAGCGGACTGTCTCGTTTGAAGTTTTGGGAAAAGAAGGAAAATGGCAAAGGTGAGGAGGCCGGAGAATCGCCAGACCTCGAAGAGCTCTTGAAGAAGGAAGAGGCTGAAGCCGGCGAGATTGACATTCGAGGATTTCGCGACCGCTTCGGCAAGATGCTCAAGGATGGCGGCATCGAAACTCTCGTGGTACTTGTCGATGACCTTGACCGCTGCACGCCAGAACGAATCATCGAAAACCTTGAAGCAGTGAAACTCTTCCTCAGTGCCGACCAGACCGCATTCGTCATCGGTGCCGACCGCAGAATCGTCGAGCACGCCATCCGTGAAAAATACGCTCAACGGGCGACCGACGGCGAAGCCAAGGAACTTGAAGACAGGCTTGTAAAGGATTACCTAGAAAAGCTGGTTCAGATTCCGTACAGCCTGCCGCGGCTTTCTGCTACGGAGATCCAAACGTACATGACACTGCTGTTCTGTCAGAGGTATTTGAACGGTGACCAGTTTGGTGTCTGCGTGAAATCCTGCAATGCGGGGCGGTCGAAGAATCGCTATGGGACCTTTGGGTACCGCGATGTTGAAGCCGTGATGGAAAAAGCAGAATTGGGCGACCCACTCAAAGATGCACTGACATTCAGTGCATCCGCGGCACCGCTTATTGCCGACGGTCTGAAGGGAAATCCCCGCCAGGTCAAAAGGTTCCTCAACGCGTTGCTGCTTCGAAAGGAGTTGGCAATAGTCGCGAAGCTCGACAACGTGAAAGATTCGGTGTTGGTGAAGCTCATGATTCTCGAATACACCAACACCAACCTATTCACCGAGTTGTTCACATGGCAATCGCAACAAAGCGGGCATCCGACGCAACTCGCCCAACTTGAGAAAAGCCTTGCCGAAAATGAGGAGAAGAACGAATTCGACGACGTTGCGAAGAAGCACAATTCGAGGTGGTCCACTCCGGGACCGCGAAAGTGGCTCGCGATGGAACCTCAGCTCCAAAATGTTGACCTTCGCGACTACTTCTGGGTTGCGAGAGACCGCCTTGAGTCAACCTTCGCCGGTGTGGCGATGCTTCCTCCGGCAGTACGAATTGTTCTTGACGGATTGATGTCGGAACAGAAGCCAAAACGAAATGCCGCGATGGAGTCGGCGAAGGCTCTTTCCCCGGATGAGAAGACCAGCCTCGTTCAATCGCTCGACCAGCGGATTATGCGGCAGCCAGATGACTCCAGCGGATACGAGGGACTTCGCTTGCTAATCGAGGCCGGACTCGGGGAAGCAGCCCGCACGCTCGCAAATATCTTGATGACAAGACCGCTCGACAAGGTTCCACCGGCAATAGGAATGCAGATTGCGACTTTGTACAATGCCAAACCGGAGCTTCGGGGGACGCTTGAGCCCGTTCGAACTGAGCTCTCAAAATCCAACGCAAAGGTTGGCAAGGCGTTCCAAGAATCCATGAAGAAGAAGTAGCGCAACCATGGGAACTTCTGCGGCATATAGTGCCCCACCATCCTGGGGTGACCTGAAGAGTGCTGTCACCGTCGCGGCAGGTGCCGGTGCCATCACCCCGCAAAAAGCCGGTGAACTGGTTAGCAGTTTCCTCCAGCACAACGGCGGTGCAAACGTCATCGCACGCGGTGGTGGTGGAGGCGGTGGCGGCAGTGTCGCAAAAGGTGGCAACGCCCGGTCTACGGCGAGCCGCCTAGGTGCTTTCATTTCCGATGTAGGTCGGCTGGGATTAGCCGGTGCGTTAGAGGCGGCCGGCTGGGGCGACCTCGCCGGAAAGCCGGTCCGGGAAGTCCTAAATACGTTGCTCGACCGGCTGGGTGGAGAGTCGAGCACTATCGACGACGTGGATGCTCGCATGGCATTTGCGGCACTTGAAAAACAATACTTCGACGAAGCACAGACGACCCAACAACTTGAGCAGTTGATGGTGGCCCAGGTTGGCCAGATTGAGAGTCTCTTGCAGGACTTTTTTGGCCTTTACCTTCACGAAGTGTTTTGCCGTGTGTTTTTTGAGCGATTGGTACAACGCGTTGGGGAAACCCGAGCCTATGCCGTGCTGAGTCAGATAAAGGATTTTATCCGGGCAAAACTCGACAACCTTTCGGCGGAAAGAGATATCAGCAAAGTCGACTGGCGAGGCGCCGAAGGACAACAAATCACCAGTGACGTGATGGAATCAACTCTCAGGGTGTTTGAATAACGATGAACGTCACCCTCTCCATTCATCCGACCGAGGCGACGCCAGAAGGATTCGCACCAATCGATTTGCGTCTGGATGATGGCTCCAAACTCTGTTCTCTCGACCTTCAGTATTCGGTCCTCGCTCGATTGCCGAGGGCAGAACCGCTCGCTGTCGATTTTCTCTTGGTCGCCGCAGCTGTGTACGCCATCGACAAACTAGTACTTCGCACACGGGCGACCGATACATGGACGCGGGAGATATCGCTTTCTGTTCCCGTCTCGAATGCACGCGTCTGGGGAGCGGTGAAGGTTCGCTTCGAGCGGTGCATGTCGTTTCTGACCGGAGACGTTTGGACACTCGATTTCACATCACGTGAATGCGACCCGGTTCGACTGCAATTGTTGCGACGCCGGAGACGCCGGTTGAGACGGCTGGTCCCACCGCTGCGTGGCGAGGCAGTCTCCCTGTTCTCGGGCGGACTGGATTCACTGGTTGGAGTCATCGACTGGCTTGACGCGAACCCCAACAAGCCACTACTGCTGGTCGGTCACCACGAAAGAGACATGGCCGGTCCATTCGCCGACCAGAGGAAACTCCGTGACCCGTTGCGGCAAGCTTACCCCGGACGCCTCCATCCGCTGCTCGTCCGCGTTGGACACACCGACGAAAACTCTGACGACACGGAAATTACGCTCCGCGGTCGCTCCCTCGTCTTCGTTGCTCTTGGCGTTTTTGCCGCCTCTTCTTTTGGCCCGAGCGTGCCGCTGCTTGTACCAGAGAACGGAACGATTGCATTGAATGTGCCCCTCACGCCTTCCAGGCGGGGGTCATGCAGCACCAGAACAGCACACCCAAGTTACCTTGCGATGCTTTCAGAAGTGCTAATGGGTGTCGGCCTCACCAATCCGATTTCCAATCCGCTTCGCTTCAAGACCAAAGGAGAAGTGCTGCAACAGTGCACGAACCAAGCCGTGCTTGAGAACACGGCTCGTCTTGCCGTGTCATGTGCGAAACGTGGACACAAAGTGCATTGGACCAGGAGAGACGCTACAAGCTGCGGTCGTTGCATGCCATGCATATACCGCCGAGCGGCCATGCACGCGGCCGGTTGGGACGACGAGAATTACGGCGATGACGTATGTGCGGGGGAAGTGGACATCGCCGCCGAGGGTGAAAAGCCTAACGACTTGCGAGCCTGCTTTTCGTTCCTTCGAAAAAATCCCGGCGCTCAGGAAGTTGCCAGGATGCTCATGGCCAGCGGCAGCCTCAATCCGGCTGAATTGGATACGAACGCACACATGGTTCTTCGGACGATGGACGAAATTCGGAACCTGATTCGGACAAGGGGAGTCAACGAGATTAAACGGCAAGCGGGTGTTTAGGATGCTCGACTCCCATTGCCATCTCGACCGCTACGACGACCCCAAGAAAGTTGCCGCGGAAGCACATGCCGATGGCGTGTTCATTATCGCAGTGACCAACCTGCCGAGCCACTTTGAAATCGGAAAGCCACACGTCAAGTCAATGACCAGGGTTCGGCTTGCACTCGGACTTCATCCGCTCGCGGCGGACCAGCATGAGAAAGAACGAGCACAATTTGAACATCTATTCCCATCGACCTCATTCATCGGCGAAGTCGGCCTTGATTTTTCTCGGGAAGGAAAAGCCACCGCAGAGATTCAGCTCAAATCGTTTCGACTGGTCGCGAAGTTATTGTCGAACAACGCAAAGTTCGTGACCGTGCATTCACGCGGTGCCGAGCAAGCGACGCTTGAGATACTTGGCGAATTCAATCATCCGCCTGTTGTATTTCATTGGTATACTGGCCCCGTCGATTTAATCGACGAGGCCATCGCGGCCGGCCACTATTTCTCCGTTAATCCCGCGATGGTCGCATCGGAGAAGGGACGAAAGACCATTTCCGAACTCCCACGAAATCGCGTATTGACCGAAACGGACGGGCCATTCGTGAAGTTGGGAGGAAAGCCCGTAATGCCCCAAGCCGTCGCGAGAGTCGAGGAATACCTGTCAGAATCATGGAGCATCGACACAATCGATGTACGCAACGCCGTGTGGAGTAATTTCCGCCAACTCCTGACTGGCGTTGGACTGCTTAAAAGTCTCTAAAGACAGTGCAACTTGCGGACACCGCGCCGTATGAACTACAGTGTGAATACGGGGGATCGAAAAGATCGAGCGCGATCTTGGTTGAGTTAACCGAGCCCCTGGATAACACGACATCCGTTCCGCAAAGAGTCCATTGAAGACGAAGCTTACCGTGCCTCTTGAAGTTCGAAATGTTCCGAAAGCGCGTACACCGGCGCGTACACTGTGGATTGAAAAACATGGGTTACA
>JBBRDU010000105.1:0-10360 GCA_038203615.1 Chthoniobacterales bacterium | reverse complement strand
GGGCGAAATCAGCGCGCGGACGGCGCGCGCTCTGGTCTCACGCGGCGTGTCCGATCTGAGGGTGAGCAATCGGTCGATCGAACGGGCACGCGATCTGGCCGCGGCCGTCGGAGGACAGGTCGTGGAATTTGAGAACTGGACGCAGCAATGCAGCGAGGTGGATATCCTGATTAGTTCCACTTCCTCGGAGACGCCGCTACTGCATCCCGAGAATCTGCATCCCATCCTGCGCGAGCGCATCGACCGGCCCCTCTTCATTATAGATATCGCCGTTCCGCGCGACGTTCATCCCGACGTTAATCAGCTGGCCGGCGTTTTCCTTTATGACATCGATTCGCTGCAATCCGTGGCCGATCAATCGCTTGATTTGCGCTCGCAAAAAATCGCCTCGGCCGAATTGATCATCGCCGAACACGTGGGGGATTTTTGGCGCCGCGTCTTCCGGGATAACCAATCGGTCGGTTCTGCGGTTGAGCCGGGGTCAGCCCTTCGATCCCGGGAATGGCGCGCCTTGGAGTCGTAGGCGGGGAGCGATTAACCTTCCCGTTCCTGGCTGCTGCTTTGAGTGAAGGCTTTCCGCTTCACCTCGATTCGCTAAGTTCCCGGCATGGCTGAGAGAATCGTTCTGGGAACGCGGGGAAGTGAACTGGCTCTTACCCAGGCGCGTCTGGTCACGGAGGCGGTGCGTGAGTGTTGGGCAGATGTGGACATCGAAACGCGCGTCATTCGGACTTCCGGAGACGAAGAGCAGAATATGTCGCAGCTGGTCAATCTGCGGGCCGGGCGTAAAGGATTGTTCACCTCAGAAATCGAGCGGGCTCTGGTGAACGGTGAGATCGATCTGGCTGTGCACAGCGCCAAAGATCTGCCCAGTGACGTCAATCCGGCGACTCAGATTGCCGCGGTTCTGCCGCGCGCCCCAGCCGGCGACGTCCTGATCTCGGCGGTCCCTTACGATCTGCAATCGTTGCCGCAGAATGGAATTGTGGCCACAGGGAGTGTAAGGCGCAGGCATCAGTTGCGTTGGAAACGCCCGGATGTGGAAGTGGTTGATCTGCGCGGCAATGTGCCGACGCGCCTCGGCAAACTGGCCAGCAGCGCATGGCACGCCATCATTCTCGCGCAGGCCGGCCTGCAACGGCTCGGGCTGACCGGGGCGGATGGCGGGTTGAGTTACGAGGGCCTAAAATTCGCCGTGCAAACGCTCCCACGCGAAATTTTTGTTTCGGCCGGAGGCCAGGGTGTGATTGCCCTGCAAATCCGCGCGGATGACGACCACGTCCGCATGCTGCTCGAATCGGTGAACGACTTCGATACGCGGCTCTGTTTGCGCGCGGAGCGCGAATTCCTGCGCTTGCTGCAGGCGGACTGCAATCAGCCCATTGGCGTCCTCGCCGAAATCGATGGCGTGGCCATGAAAATGCGCGGGCAGATCTTCAAGCCCGAGGCGACCACGCCGCGCGAAGCGTCGGTCGAAGGGCCGAGCGAAGAGGCGGAAGCTCTGGCGGCGCGGCTCTTTTCAAGTATCCATGGAACCTAAAATGCAGAGCAAAACAGTGGCCGGAAAAGTCTATCTGGTGGGAGCCGGGCCGGGGGATCTTGGCCTGGTCACGTTACGCGCGAAGGAGTGTATCGAGCTGGCCGACGTGATCGTGTTCGATTACCTGGCCAACGCGCAGATGCTCGATTGGAGTCGGCCGGGCGCCGAAATCATTTATGCCGGAAAAACGGCCGGCGATCACGCTTTGTCTCAGGATGAGATCAATCAGTTACTGGTGGAGAAAGCGCGGGCGGGCCACAAGGTAGTTCGCTTAAAAGGAGGCGATCCCTTTGTTTTCGGACGCGGCGCGGAAGAGGCGCAGGCCGTGGTTCAAGCAGGCCTCGAATTCGAGCTGGTTCCCGGAGTCACCTCGGCCATCGCGGGACCAGCTTACGCAGGAATTCCGGTGACGCACCGCGCCCAGAATTCGCATGTGACGTTTTTCACCGGGCACCAGGACCCGGGCAAGAACGAAAGCTCGATCGATTTTGCGGCTCTGACCAAATTGGGCGGAACGCAGGTTATGTTGATGGGCGTCGAGAAGATCGGGTCCATTACGGCGGAGATGATGGCGCAAGGCGTCCGGCGCGATTTGCCGGTGGCACTGGTGCGGTGGGCTACGACGGGCCGTCAGCAAACGCTCACGGGCACGATGGAGGACATCGCTGAGCGGGTGGCGGCCGCGAATTTTTCGGCGCCAGCCATCGCCATTTTTGGCGAAGTGGTCTCGTTGCGGGAGGAGCTGAAGTGGTATGAAAAGCGCCCGCTCCTGGGCCGGACGATTGTGGTAACGCGCACGCGCAAACAGGCCGGAGCGCTGACGGCGCGCCTGCGCGAACTCGGCGCGGATGTGCTGGAGATACCGACGATCCGGATTGAGCCGCCGACCGATCTCCGGACGTTTGCCGAACTGGTGCAGGACGCGCACTCCTATGATTGGATCGTGTTCACCAGCCCGAATGGGGTGACCGCGTTTTTCGATCTGTTCTTCAAACTGTACAATGACGCGCGTGAAATCGGGGCGGTCAGGATTGCAGCGATTGGCCCAGCCACGGCGCAGCGGGTGAAGGAGTATCATTTGAAAGTGGACCTTCAGCCGGAGGAATTCGTGGCGGAGGCGGTGGTGCGCCAGTTTCAGAAAGAGGGCGGGGTTGAAAACCTCCGAATTCTCCTGGCCCGTGCCGAGCAGGCGCGGGACGTGCTTCCTAAGCGGCTCGTTGAACTGGGAGCAATTGTGGACCAAGGGATAGCCTACAGAACCGTGCCGGAGACAAGCGACGTCACGGGCGCGCGCCGCCGTTTCGTGGAAGAGGGCGCCGACCTGATCACGTTCACCAGTTCATCCACCGTCGAGAATTTTCTGGCGCTTGGACTGCCCTGGCCAAAGCGGATGGGCGTGGCCAGCATTGGCCCTATCACTTCGAAGACAGCGCGGGATCATGGGCTCCAGGTCGATGTGGAAGCGCGCCGCCACGATATCGATGGGCTCGTCCCCGCGATCCAGCGGTTTTTCGCCAAGCAAAAGGACGCGGGCCATGCGTAAGACCGCGCCACCGCCGCCCGATGAATTTGCCACCGCCATGCAACAGCTCAGTGCGGAAGCCGCGAAAACACTTCCTCCGAGCCTGTTGAGCAAAGGGCCCGCGCTGGCGGAAAGTCCGGAGCTGACCGAGTTCAGCGAAGAACTGGAGTCTTTGCAAGAGCGCCTGGGCGGCTTTGAGAAGACGATTCTAAAAAAGATCGACACCCTGGCGGATTCGATCAGTGCGGAAAAGCCGCCTGATTTTTCGACGCAATTTAAAAAGATCGAGGAGCAGCTGAGTGCAATTCACAGCTCCGAGACGGTCAATCATCGCTTGTTCGATTCCTTGCACAGCGAGCTGCTGGCCTATCGGGATAATTTCCTGCACGAATCGCTGCAAAAGCCTTTCATCCACGACCTGGTCCATCTCTTTGATGATCTGACGAGCCTGTCCGACCAGTTGCAAAATGCGGCGGCTCAGGATACGCGCGGCAATATCTCCCAGTGGCGGGACAACCTGGGCAACGCCATTCATTCTCTCGTCGAAATTCTGCACCGCTTCGAGGTGAAGGAGATCGAGCCGAAAGAGAACTTCGACCGCGCCTTTCATCGTGTCGTCAGCTATGAACCCGCTCATTTCGCGGAGGAAGACGGCCGCATTGTCATGCGTGTACGCCGCGGATTTTTCTGGCGCGGCAAACTGATTCGTCCCGAAGAAGTCATCGTCAAGAGATTCGGCTAAAAGGGTTTGGGCCAAGCGGAAAAAGAGGTGCACTGAGGGAAGTTTGGCGGGAGGGCCAGATAATCCGTTCTCCCGGGAAATTCGGCATGGAATCTGCACCGAGGGAACATGAACACCGGCGCAGTCCTCTCTTTTTTCACAACTCACATGGCTTCACGAAAAGCAGTTGGCATTGACCTGGGCACCACCTTCTCGGCGGTCGCGCATATAGACCCCTACGGCAAACCGCACATCATCCCGAATGCCGAGAACGAGCGCATCACGCCGTCCGTCATTCTCTTCGACACCGCCTCGGTCGTCGTCGGCACCGTGGCCAAGAACAATGCCGTGGCCGAGCCGGAGAAGATTGTCGATTTCGTGAAGCGCGAAATGGGCAAATCGAAAGAGCAATTTCATCGCGAGTTCGACGGCAAGATTTTCTCCGCGGAAGAGCTTTCGGCCCTTATCCTGCGGAAACTCAAAGCGGATGCGGAAAAGTATTTAAAAGAGCCCGTCACGGACGCCGTCATTACCGTCCCGGCTTACTTTAACGACGCGGAGCGCACGGCCACGATTACAGCGGGCCAGCTGGCCGGGTTCAACGTGCTCCAAATCGTGAACGAACCGACCGCGGCCGCGTTAGCCTACGGAGTCGACAAACTGGATGAGGACCAGACGGTTTTTGTGTTCGACCTCGGCGGCGGAACATTTGACGTCACGATCATGCGGATCAAAGACCGCCGTCTCGAGATCGTGTCGACCAACGGCGATCATCGGCTTGGCGGAAAAGATTGGGACGACGTGATTGTGAATCACGTGGCTGAAGAATTTGATCGGGCTCACGGTGAGAATCCGCTGCTCGATCTGCAGAGCTACCAGGACCTGCATACACGAGCGGTGGCCGGCAAGATTCAGTTATCCAGTCGAAATCGCACCGCCATCGTGCACAACCATCATGGGCAAAGTGTGAAGGTGGAACTGACTCGCGAAGATTTCGAGGCGCGCAGCCGTCATTTGGTGGAGAAGTGCAAGACCATCTGCGAGATGACGCTGCAGGAAGCCAAGATGAAGTGGGAGCAGATCGACAACATCCTTCTCGTCGGCGGCATGACTCGCATGCCCATGGTGCGCGAGATGATTTCGCAGTTGTCGCCCGCTCCGACCGTGAGCGACGTCAATCCGGATGAAGCGGTCGCCATGGGCGCAGCCATCCAGGCCACTTTGTCGATGCTGCACGAGGAAGACGCTTCCGGCGAAAAACTGCTGGGCGACGACACCCGTCAGCAGTTCTCCTCGCGCGATGGACGCTTGATCGAAGTGGCCGACATCACTTCTCACACGCTGGGTGTGGTGCTGTGGGACGACGCGAATCTGGAGGAATACGTGTTTCCCATGATTCGAAAGCGCACCGCCATTCCGGCCGTGGCGAAAAATCTTTTTGGAACCGCCGACGCCAACATGCCCCGGGCGGTGGTCAAGATTGTGGAAGGCGAGAGCACGGTTCCGGCCGAGTGCACGCCGCTCGGCATTTGCGACATTACCTTGCCGCCTTTTTTGCCGAAGGGGTCACCGGTCGAACTGAGTTATCAGTACAACGCCAATCAGGTGCTCGAGGTAGCCGTGGAAGCCTGCGGCAAGCGATCCAAAATGTCGATCGAGCGCAACACCGGTCTCGCCGAAGATGAAATCAGCCAGGCCGCGTCCGGCCTTGGGCAGCTTCAGGTCGAATGACGGTGAAATGCGAAATCAGCTTCCCTCTGCCGCTCCCCGACGACCCGCGAAAGTGGGAAGGTTGGAGTAGGTACAAATCGTCTAATCTCTACGAACGGCTTTGTCTCGATCCCCGGGCCAATCCGAGTGCCGAACTCATCGAGGAACATTGCCGGGAGCTGCTGCGCTGGTGGCAAAAAAAACTCCCGCTCAAAAATCAGCCAAGCAATCCTCTCGCGCAATTGCTTCGGCTTGGCCTGGATGAATCTTCCCGTTACCTGACCGAAGCGAGGGTCGAATTGCTCGATCCGGCCCGGCGCCGCGTTCTCGATGACGAATTGGCGGCGCAGGCCGAAGAAGAGGCCGCCGCCGAATTTCACAAGTATCTCACTTTCGCCATTGCCGATGGCTTGCTCACGGCCGCTCAGGAGAAGAGCCTGCGGCAGTTCGGGGCGGAGCATGGACTGACTGAGGAAAAGATGAAGGGCTATATCGACGTCGAATTGGCCGATTGCGGGGCGAAGCGGGCTGATCCGCCGCCCCCTCCGCCAGTTCGGGCGCGGGCGCGCCGGCGCGGCTCTCTTAATCCCAAGGATGATTTTGCGCGCATGCTCCGGCTGAGCGGGCTGGACAGCGATTCGATGACCGACGACCAGCGGGACGCCTTCATCAACATGGCCGAGAATCTTGGGATCGACCTGGGGGAAGCGGAGGACATGGTCGACGCCTTTCTCGACGAAGCGGACAAGGCGGCCGATCCTCTCGGCGCGCCGCCCACGCCGGCACGGGTGGAGGTTGCGCCCATCGCCCCGATTGCCCCGGCTCCCGTCCCGGTAGCGGAAACTCCCAGCCCGGCCGACGCGTCCGCGCCGAATGAAGCGGAGGAGCGGGCTCATTTCATTAATTTTCAGAACTCACTGGGTGGCCACATGCTCTTTGTTCCGTCCGGTCAATTCGTGATGGGAAGCGAGGCGGCCGAAGCCACCCCGATCGAGAGGCCACTCACAAAGGTGACGTTGAGTCGCTATTACTTGTCGCGTTACCTGATCACCAATGCCGATTACGAGGAGTTCGATCCATCGCATGCGCGCAAGCGCGCGCCCGGCGCGGGCGACCGGCATCCGGTTGTTTACGTGAGCAGCCTGGACGCCATTCGATTTTGCCAATGGCTCAGCGCGCGAGAGCGGAAAAGGTATCGGCTGCCCACCGAAGCGGAATGGGAATACGCAGCGCGAGGGAAAGACGGGCGCCGTTATCCTTGGGGCAACTATGAAGGGCGTGGGGACGTGGCCAATTTTGCGGACAAAAACACGGTCTTCGCCTGGAGCGATCGCGAGATCGACGACGGCTATCCGGAAAGTTCGCCCGTTGGATCCTTTCCACTTGGGACCAGTCCTTTCGGAATGGAGGACATGGCTGGGAACGTGTGGGAGTGGTGCCTCGATTATTACGAGACCTACCGCGGAACGCACAAGCTGAATCCGCGCGGCCCGACCGGGGGCGCGAAACGGGTCTATCGCGGAGGCAGCTGGAAATCCCGATTCAACAGTTTGCGCACGACCGCGCGGGGTTCGAACCTCCCGAGTTTCTCCTGCAATGATCTTGGCTTTCGCATCGCCTGCGAATGCGAATAGTCGAACACTGCGGAACTTGCTCCCGCCAAGGCGGGGGCGAAGGATCCCCCTGACAGCGCGATGATCACGCACCTCACCGAGCGTGAAGCCCAGCGGGAAGGTGAGGTCAGCTGCTCCACCCGGTCGTGCCCCCCACGAGTCGGGATGACAAGCACGATGCGATACCGCCAGGATGCTCCATGCTTCCAGTCGCACGAACAACCTCTTGAGACTTCACACCTACCTGAGCTGAGTGTCTAAAGAGCTGACAGCGCGCGCGGGGTGGACATCGCAGCGCGATGTCCCTACCGACAAAAAAGGACTCGCCGGAGCGAGTCCTTCTCGAAACACTGACGAAAATATAAAGATTACGCCGGATTAAAGCGAAACTTCGTGCGGCCGCGCTTGGCATTGGCCTTCGCTTTGCGACGAGTCTTCTGTGTGGGAGTCTCAAATGCGCGCAGGCGCCGGACCTCCTCCAGAATTCCTTCCGCATCCAGCTTGTTCTTCAGCCGTTTTAGCGCGCGGTCGACCGGTTCACCTTTGCGAACAATGACTTCAGGCATCCATTTCCTCTCTTAGTTGTAAAAACACCACCGAACGGTGACGGGGAGTTTACGCGGGCCGCAGAGCCGCGTCAACCTTGTGAATAACTTGTGTTTTGGAGGTTAGTAACCCTCGACGCTCACAGGCTGCGGTGACAATAACCGCATGATCGTAAACATTTCGTGGTCAGATATTTAACATGCTAAGGGAGGGTTTTTGGCGGTGGTAGAGCGGGCGCTCCGCCAGCTGGGTTAAGGCGGCGGCCAGCGCAGCGTTTGACCTAATTCCGGAGAGGGCCCTACGACGCAGCCGGGTTAATGGTGGTCGCCTTTTGCGTGATCTCCCGCCGCAGCGAGCTGGTGCTGCCGCCCCGCGCGCGCGTCCACCAAAGGACAATGGGCGAGGCAATGAAGATCGACGAATAGGTGCCAACCACGACGCCGATGATAATGGCCAGGGAAAAGTCGCGCAGGACGGCCCCTCCCATGAAGAAGAGGAAGACAATCGGGATCAACGTGACGGTGCTGGTCAAGATGGTGCGGCTAAGGGTCTGGTTGATACTCGCGTTCATGATCGTCTCAATCGACCCGCGCTTCCCACTGGCCAGGCCCTCCCGGATCCGGTCGTAGACCACAATGGTGTCGTTGATCGAGTAACCGGCAATGGTCAGAACGGCGCCCACCATGGTGAGCGTGAGTTCGCGATGCAGCAGGGAAAAGACACCGACCGTGATGAGGACGTCGTGCAGCAGGGCGACGATGGCGCCAACCGCGAAGGAAAGCTCAAACCGAATCGTCACGAAAATGAGAATGCCGAGAATGCCAAGGCCGAGGGCAATGAGCGAGGTCCGGGCCAGCTCTCCACCGACGAGGGCGCCGACCCGGTCGGAGCCTTCCACCTTGAAGCCGGCCTTCGGCATGGCCTCGGTAATTTGATGCTGCACCTGCTCGCTGGTCTTCAGCGGGGTACGGACCGTTACGTAAGACTTTCCAGCCTGGGACGATTCCTGAATGGACGCGTCAGCCAAGCCGAGCGGCTGCAGCGCCTGCCGCAGTTGCCCCACATCAATCGGGGTGGCAGAACTCAACGTGAGCAAGTCGCCTCCGCGGAAATCGACGCCGAAATTCTTTTCGCCGCGCACATAGAAAGAGCAGGCTCCCGCGATGATGAGGGCGAGCGAAAGCATGCAGGCAAGGAAGCCTTTGCCGAGGAAGTTGATGTTGTTCGATGAAATCAGATGAGCCATCGAGACCTTCTTGATCCGGTCCGTATCGACGAACCAGCTCAGGCAGTTGCGCCCGACGATCAAGGCGGTGAAGAGCGACGCCAGAATGCCAAGGGTGAGCGAAATGGCAAAGCCTTTGACTGGACCGCTGGCCTTCCAGAAGAGAATGGCCGCCGTGATCAGGGTAGTGACGTTGGCGTCGAAAATAGAGCTGAACGCCTTCTCATAAGCCGCTTGCACGGCCGTCTTAAGCGATTTGCCCAGGGCCAGTTCCTCCCGCAGTCGCTCATAAATGAGAACACTCGCGTCGACCGAAAGGCCGATGGTCAAGATGATACCGGCGATACCGGGGAGGGTAAGGACAAACCGAAACATGGTCAGTGCGCCCATCAGCAGAACCAGATTGATGATCAGGGTGAGATTGGCGATGAGGCCGAGAAAACGATAGTAGGCCACGACGCAAATCATGGTCACGGCCAGCCCGGCAAGACCCGCAATGATGCTGGCCCGGATGGAATCCGCTCCGAGGGTGGGCGAAACGCTCCGCTCTTCTTCGATGCTGACGGGTGTTTGCAGCGGGTTCTCCAGCACGCTGGCGAGGCCCCGGGCTTCCTGCTCCCCGAATTTGCCGGTGATAATGGCGTCGCCGTTGTAAATGGCTGTCCGAATGACCGGTGCCGATTGAATCACGCCATCCAGCACGATGGCGAAGCGATGATTGACGTTCGCTTCCGTGATCTTGCCAAAAGTCTTGGCGCCTTCTCCGTCGAACCCCAGCTGCACGGTCCAGCCTTCGTTCCCGTAGTAAGCGGCGGACTGGCGCACGTGGTTGCCGCCCAGGTCGGCTTTCTTCTTCACGAGGAGGCGTTCTTCCCTGGCCTTTTCCTGGCCTTCGGCGGGATGCTTGTAAACTTCCACGCGATACTCGGGCGGAATGATTTGCTGCCCCTTGTCGATGTCTTCCAGAAGCTTGCCGTTATCCGGGTAAACCAGCCGGAACTCGAGCTTGGCCACGCGAGAAAGCTGGTCGCGCGCTTCCTGGATCTTAGCCGTATCGAGGCCCGGGATCTGAACCAGGATACGATCATCCCCGACGGGCGTAATGACCGGCTCGCCTCCGCCAAAATAATCGACTCGTTTCCGGATGACCTCGACGGCCTGGTCGAGCATGGCTTTGCTGATGGCTTTGTCCGACTTGATCAGACGGATGAGGAAGGAAGTCCCACCCTGGATGTCCAGGCCAAGAGCGATTTGCTTGTCGGGCGGCCAGATATTGGCGAAGGCAAAGGCGACCAGCAGCACCATCAGGGTGGTGGCGATGATTCGTTTGCGCAGGCCAAAGTCGGTCGCGAAGTACCAGCCAAAAAGAATGAGCAGGCCGAGCCCGGCGAAGAAGGTGGCGGCGGGACTCACGAGGCCGATCCCTCCGCGGATTTTAAAACGGTGGCGATGGCCGATTTCTCCATCTCGATTTTTACGTTAT
>JBBRDU010000104.1:0-10613 GCA_038203615.1 Chthoniobacterales bacterium | reverse complement strand
ATGCCGATCGTGCAGCCGCCATCTTTCGACGCGCTTGGCCTCGTGCCTTTTCAGATCAATCCGCATTACGTGGATCCCGATCCCGGTTCGAAGCACATGGGCGAAACGCGCGAGGAACGGATTATGCAATTCCTGGAGGAGAACGACACGCCCGTCATCGGGCTCAGGGAAGGCGCCATGATCCGGGTGGAGAAAGGTTCGACGCGGCTGAAAGGCATTTCGGGTGCGCGATTGTTTCGCAGGGATAGAGAGCCGATTGCATTGGCGCCGGGTGAAGTCGTGCCTTGTTAAGTAGGGGCGGTTCACCGAACCCGCCCTTGAGACTCGACGGGAGGGAGGTTGAATCAGTGGCGCGGACGATTGAGCATCAATCGCCCCTACCTCGTATGGCCCAACGCAATTTGGCCGAGGCCGAACGCGGGTTGGCGCGCCACTCTTCCGGACTTGCCCGGATGACCTCTTCCGCCACGGACGTATAGCGACCGTCTCGCCTTCCTGCTTGAAAAGCTTTCTTCACGCGCCGGTCCTCCCCCGAATGAAAGGTGAGAATGGCAGCGCGACCTCCGGGATTAAGGCAGTCAGGCAGATGACGCAGGAGCATTTCGAGCGCGGACGATTCGTCGTTTACGGCGATGCGCAGCGCCTGGAAAACACGGCGCACCGCCAGATCGCGCTCATCTTCGGAGACGTTCCGGAGGACTTGGCGGATAGCGGAGGTGAGCGCGCTTGTGGTGGTGAAGGTTTTTCGGGCGAGGGCTGCCCCCAAACTTTCCGCCGTCGGTTCGTCGGCGTTCTCCGCGAGCAAAGTGGCGATCTCATCGGGCGACGATTTTTCGATCAAAGCGGAAGCAGGCTGACCGCGTTGCGGATTGATTCGCATATCGAGGGGTCCTTCCTGTTTCAAGGAGAAACCCCGGGCTGGATCATCGAGTTGCATGGAAGAGACACCCAGGTCGGCCAGGATGATGTCGACGCCCTTGAGTCCGGATTGCGCAAGGATGCGAGGCAGGCCCGCGAAATTGCTGCGGTGGACGGTGAGAATATCCAGCCCGAAGCCGAGTCCGCGCAGGCGCATTTCGGTTTTGGGCAGCTCAAATGGATCAGCGTCTAAACCGAGCAGGCGTCCTCGAGGTTGGAGTCGCGGAATGATTTCCGAGGCATGTCCGCCATAACCGAGAGTGCAATCGACGGCGATTTCTCCTGGCTCCGGAGAGAGCACATGGAGAACCTCCCGCACCATGATGGGGCGATGGGAGCCAGCCGGAGTCTGGCCGGCAGCCAGCACTTTCGCAACGGTGTCCGGATATCGCGCCGGGTCGTGTTCCTTGTATTTTTCTTCGAATCGCCGTGGATTTTTCCCGCCATAACGCGGACGGCGCCGATGGGGCGCGGCGGGTGAAGAGGGATCTGGCGCGGGGCTGTCCGCCATAAATGGAAGCTGCCGGAAAGCGTCTAACTTGCCAGTCCTTTGCGCAAAGACTGCGCTCCGTCTGGGGCTGGTGATTGGCGACTCGCTCTCGTGGAGCGAAGATAATGCATGTGATCGCGGCCGTTTGAACGATAATACCGGCCTGTGCCATTTCGTTCTCTAGGTCTTGATGACCGCATTTATAAGTCCATCCAGGAAGCTGGTTATACGGAGCCGACTCCCATCCAGGCGGCGGCCATTCCCGAAATCATGGCGGGACGCGATGTCATCGGCATTGCCCAGACGGGCACCGGCAAGACGGCGGCTTTTGTCCTGCCCATCCTGAACCATTTGGTGCGCGCCAAAGAGGCGCAGCGGCGCAGCCTGCGCGCCTTGGTGGTGGCCCCAACCCGTGAGCTGGTGGTGCAGATTGAGGAGAATGTGCGCGCCTACGCGCGCCATTTGCCTTTGCGCATGGCCACTATCTTCGGCGGTGTCAGTGAGCGGCCGCAGATTGAGGCGCTGCGCAATGGCGTGGATCTCGTCGTGGCTACGCCCGGGCGTCTGATCGACTTGATGGGCCAGCGGATGTGCAATTTCTCCGGACTCGAATTCCTCGTCCTCGACGAAGCGGACCGCATGCTGGATATGGGTTTTCTCCCTCCCATTCGCAGAATTGTGAAGGCCCTTCCGTCCAAGCGCCAGACGCTCATGTTCTCGGCCACGCTCTCGCGCGAGATCGAAGGGTTGACCCATGAATTCCAACATTCGCCCAAGGTGATTGAAATCGGGCGGAGAGCCAATCCGGCGGAAACGGTCACGCAATTCGTCTACGAAGTGCGTCCCCATTTGAAGCCCGCGTTGCTCCTGCATCTGTTAGCCGACGCGCAGTTCGACACGGTGCTGGTCTTCACGCGCACCAAGCATGGGGCCGATCGCATTGCGCGGCGTCTCGAAAGCAGCGGCATCAAAACGGGGACGATTCATTCAAACCGTTCCCAGAACCAGCGCCTGCGCGCTTTGAAGGACTTTAAGTCGGGTGCGGTGCGCGTTCTGGTGGCCACGGATATCGCCGCGCGCGGCATTGATGTGGATGGGATTTCGCACGTGGTAAATTACGATTTCCCCATGCACTCGGAAGACTACGTGCATCGCATTGGGCGGACCGGCCGGGCCCATGCGGTGGGCGACGCCATTAGTTTTATCACTCCGGAAGACCAGGGTCCGTTGCGTTCGCTCGAGCGCTTCATTGGGCGCGGCATCGTGCGCAAGCGCGCCGACAACTTCGATTACAACGCCACGGCGCCGGCCGGCGACGATCGTCCGAAAAGAGAGCGGAGAGAACGAATTCCCGGCGAGGTGCCGGGGGCGCATCGCCATGGGTCAGCCAAAACGCACAATGGATTTCGCGCCCGTCGATCGGCCGAGGGGAATCGACGGAGGTTTTCGCGGTAGGCGAGGAAGATCCCGGGCAAAGGGGCTGGCCTGGTGGCAAAGAAAGAGGGAAGCTCTTCCACGGCGAGTCCGTCCGATGGCGGACTGACAGCTTCCCCTACAGGAAACCATTCCGACCCACGAGCGTCATGCGAGATTTCGAAGAGCTGGATTATCGGGAAACGCCGCTGGGCCCTCTCTTTCTGCGTCGCCGCCGGATTCTTTCGTTAGGCGGCCTTGACGTG
The DNA here is from genome assembly GCA_038203615.1 of Chthoniobacterales bacterium. Taxonomy (GTDB): domain Bacteria; phylum Verrucomicrobiota; class Verrucomicrobiia; order Chthoniobacterales; family UBA10450; genus JBBRDU01. The sequence goes on along the minus strand of JBBRDU010000104.1, from coordinate 7,526 downwards.
TTCGAAGTCAAGCTGGGCGATTCATTCCTGATGTCCAGCCTCTTTCACGAAGTGGAAGAGGCCCTGGCCGATTTCGCCCTGCAGGAACTGGGGGAGGGAACTTGGGAGATCGTGGTGGGCGGGTTGGGGCTCGGATATACGGCGCGCGCGGCTTTGCAGAATCCGTTCGTCCGTTCGGTCATGGTGGTAGAGGCGCTGGAACCGGTCATGGAGTGGCACCGGCAGGGCATCGTTCCGTTGGGCCCCGGATTGTTGGCGGATGCGAGGTGCCAATTCGTCCATGGAGATTTCTTCGAGCTGGCTAAATCCACGGCGGGATTTGATTCGACCCAGCCGGGACGGCGGTTTCACGCCGTGTTGTTGGACATCGATCATTCTCCGACCGATCTGCTCAATCCGCGACACGCGGATTTTTACCGGCCGGATGGAATCCGATTACTGGCCCGGCATTTGGAGCCGGGCGGAGTTTTCGCGCAATGGTCGGACGACCCGCCGGACGAGAGCTTCTTGCGCGTGCTCGATTCCGTCTTCCCCGGGGCGTGCGCGCAGGTCGTTCCATTCGAGAATCCATTGCTTGACTGCGAGTCGGCCAGTACGGTGTATCTTGCGCGCAAGGCATCCACTGGCGATTGAAGAGACGTTTCCCATACGACATGCTACCTGTCTTTCCTTGAGAATGTCTCTGCGAACCCTTTTCTTGACATGCGCCCTGGGCGCGATTCTGGCGTGGTCGGGTTCGGTCGAGGCCGGGTCGTTAGGCGATTGGTTCAAGAAGCTGGGTAATTCCATGGCCCATCCGCGGAAGCACGCCAGTCCGACGCGCACCCGCGGAGAAAAGGAAAAAGCCACGAACGCGGCCATGACTCCTTCCGTGACCCCGACACCAGTGCCCGCGGCGACGCCCGAGCCCACGGTGCGAACGGCTTCCGTGGTCACCGTGGCCAGCCCCCCGAAGCGCGATATTCCCTACGGAATTCCCGTGGCGGACAAACCGGGGTTTGTCACGAGTCCGTATGCGCCGAACCAAGGGCTCGTCGATGTGCGCGGAATTCCCAGCGGCGCGGAAGTTAAAGATCCCTACACGGGCAAGAGTTTTCTGACGCCCTGAAGATGCAGCAAGTAGGCCGCAGGTCGCTCCTGCAACTGTAGCCGCCTCGCTCTGTCGAGGCGTTCCGGCTTTGACGGCGACCGGCCGTCGCGTTGCTATGGCGTGGCAGGCAAAGCGCCGTGGCGACAGCGTCCCGAGCGCGAATCCGGTCCCGTTAGTCTTCGACCGGATCGAATCCGGCGAACATCTCTTCCGCTTCGGCCATGGTCTTGAGCGGCACGCAGTCGCACACTTCGAAGAACCTGGCCCAGAGCGCCAGCACATTTGGATTAGTGTGGGCCGCTTCGATCGCTGCGGAGGATTTCCACTCCGACACTTCGACGAGCGTGCCATCTCGCGCCCGCATGAGGATGGGTGCGCGGTCGGTGACGAGTTTCTCCCGTCGGAGCAAAGGGACGCGTTCGCGCACGATCGCAAGGAGTTCGCCTTCTTTTCCGGCCTTGGGACGATAGGCTACGATGACGCAAACGCCTGCCATGGAGTTCAGTTAAGGTCCGGCGGCATTTGAACGCAGTAAAGAAACGGAGACGAGGAAGGGCGCGTCCTGTTGATCAGGGGAAGCGCAGTCGAATCAGGTCGCCTTACTCGACCGTGACGCCTCTCCAAAAAGCGATGCGGCCTTTGATGTTGCCGGCCGCGTCCTTCGGATCGGGATAATACCAAGCCGCGTCTTTGTTCAAGTCGCCATTGACCGAGATGCTGTAATAACTAGCGATGCCTTTCCATGGACAGGTCGTGTGCGTGACGCTGTCCACAAAATAGCGACGGTCGATCCCCTCAGGGGGGAAGTAGTGATTGCCTTCCACCACCACGGTATTTTCACTTTGCGCGAGGGTTGCGCCTTTCCAGATTGCTTTCATGTTGTGTTTGGCCAGCGGTTAACCTCAGTCATGTCAGCTTGCCTGCAAGCCTATTTCCGGTGTAACGAATCAGTCCAGAATCGGGTGGGACAAAGAACCCATAAAGTAGAAGCTAGACCAGGAACCATGAACAAGGAACGCGATTACGTCCTCGGAACGAACGATGAAGAAATCCAGCGACTTGGTTTACAGCATCGCGTCTGGCGCGCAGCTGTGCTGGATTGCTGGTACCGGTCGGGTCTTACAGTTGGCAGCAAGGTAATCGATATCGGCGCTGGTCCGGGCTACGCGACTCTCGATCTGGCCGAGATCGTGGGACCGACCGGGGAAGTCACGGCGGTCGAACGCTCCTCGAATTTCGTGGAGGTATTGAGGGAAGCGTGCCAGCGCCGCGCCTTGAGTAACGTCTACGTGGACGAGCTCGATCTGATGACCGATGAACTACCCGGCGGCAGTTACGATTTTTCCTGGTGTCGCTGGGTGGTTTCGTTTGTGTCTGATCCGGCTCTGCTCATCCGAAAGATATCCGATGTTTTGCGGCCGGGCGGTCGCGCGATTTTTTACGAATACGGGCACTATCGGACCTGGCAATTTTCTCCACGACTTGCCATCCAGGAAGAATTTGTGACGCATGTGATGGAGAGTTGGCGCGAGGCGGGTGGAAAAGCTGACATCGGGTTGGATCTGCCACCACTGCTGGCGGCCCATGGATTGATCGTGAATTCCATTGTGCCGCGCGTCTTCATGGTGCATCCCCAGGATTATCTGTGGCAGTGGGCCAGTGCCTTTATCCAGAGCGGGACCAGTCGTTTGCAGCAGCTGGGGAAAATCGACCAAGGGTTTGTGGAGGCACTGCGCTCCGCTTTCGCTGCCGCAGAGGCCAACCCGCAATCACGGATGATGACGCCACTCGTCGTGGAGATCGTAGCGGAAAAAAGACCGTCAAATGAGATGGTTCTGAATCAACCATAGAAACTCAAAGGTTTTAGTTCGGACGCCACGGCGCGGCATGTTTGACGGGCTCGTTGTCACTGGCTCTCTCTTTTCTTTGGGAAACTGGTTCACGGCGAAACACAACGTTGCTACGCCGCTAAACTGGCGGCCCGGGAACGATGTCATCATCCCCCTTCAGTTTCTGGTGAACAGGCGAAACAGAAATTTCCCAACGGCTGGAAGACGCTCAAGCCTTATCTGCGGGTGGTAGCGCAACCGGAGTAGAATATTTGCGGGGTCTGGGTCCGGGGATCCGTTCTTTTCGTAATTTTAGCGAATTCAAACCGATGCAACTCCGACCAGCCCAAGTCGGGTCGCGTCGCTTTGCAGCGCAGCGATCACGTTAGCGATCACCCCTTCGAGCGGCGCTCCCAACTCGTCCGCCCCGCGAACGATGTCTTCGCGGTTGACGGCGCGGGCGAACGCCTTGTCTTTCATCTTCTTTTTTACCGATGCGACGTCCACTTCGTGAATGCTTTTGGAGGGGCGGACCCGCGCGACGGCCATGACGAATCCGCTCAGTTCGTCCACGGCATAAAGAGTTTTTTCCATCGGACTCTCGCGCGGGACATGGGCGTAGTCGGCGTGCGAGAGAATGGCGCGGCAAACCTCTTCGCTCCAGCCATGCTCGCGCAACCAGGCGACGCCGACAAACGGATGACCGTCCGTCGGGCTTTGTTCCTGGCTGGGATGACGCTCGTAATCCATGTCGTGCAAAAGGCCGACCGCTTCCCACAGATCGGCGTCAGCTCCGAGTCGAAGCGCGAAATATTTGAGCGAATCGGCTACGGCGTAGCAATGTTTGCGCAGGCTTTCCGATTGAACCCATTCATGGAGAAGGGCGAGAGCGCGCTGGGCTTGGTTCATGGAAGAGTCATAGACGAAGGCAGGTGCATTGTCGAAGAAAGCGGCGCCGGCGAAGGTGGGATTTGAATCGGCCGCGGGGGGTGACTTAACCCGCTCGTTTCGCATCCGCTCTGAGCGGTAGGGGACAAGTCCAAGCCTGAAAACATTTTGTCGTCGCGCCTCCGCGTCGCGCTTGATAGGATGCGCAACTCATGGAACTTCGACATATCCGGTGGTTGCCGCTACTCCTGGCCGGTCTCTTTTTCGCTTACCAATATTTCTCTTCCGAGAAGTTCGTAAACTCAGAAACGGGACGGAAGAGCCATGTGGGCATGTCTGAGCAGCAGGAAGGAGCGCTCGGGGTGCAAAGTTATCAACAGGTTTTGGCGCAAGCTCAAGCGATTGAGTCGGGACCGGAACTGGCCACGGTCAGGCGGGTGGCGTCGCGTCTGGCCGGAGCGACCGGAAAGGCGGGCGCAGGCTTTCAATGGCAGGTGTCGCTCATCCAGGACCGGCAGGTGAATGCCTTCTGCCTGCCGGGCGGCAAGATCGTGATCTACACGGGCATCCTGCCGGTGGCGCAAAATGAAGCCGCGCTGGCCACGGTTCTGGGGCATGAAATGGCGCACGCGACCTCCCGGCACGGATCACAGCGCGTCTTCGAGCAGAACCTGGCGCAGACCGCCATGTCGGGCCTGGCCATGTCGTTAGCCAATATGGATTACGACAAGCAGCGGGCGGTCATGGGAGCGCTGGGCGCAGGAGCGAAGTTCGGTGTTTTAATGCCTTTCAGCCGCAAGCATGAATCCGAAGCGGACCAAATCGGTCTGCTTTACATGGCCCGGGCGGGCTACGATCCCGAAGAGAGCATTCGCTTTTGGAAGCGCATGGAGAACACGGGGGGCAACCAGCCGCCCGAATTTGCGTCCACGCATCCGTCGCACGGCACGCGCATTCAACAATTGGAATCGTGGATGCCGAAAGCCCTGGAAGAATATCACAAGGCGCCTCAAGGGTAGCCGAGGTCCCTCAAGAATGAGCGCCCGCGGCGCCGAATCATTAACATCGCGCTCGGGGCTCGCGATCCACCAGCCCGCGCTCTTTTTAAATTGGTGGAACGGCCGCTCCAAGGGCTTTGCCAAAAGCATTAGCGGCGGAGCCGCTCAAGATCGAGCCAGTCCGCATCTTTTTCACAATGCTATCGTTAGGGCGACGTGATTCTCAGGCGCAGGAAGCGCTTGTTCAGAGTCAGCGGATCGTACGGCACGGTGTCGCGCACCTCGACCGTAAAGGCCGGCGCGGAACCGGTCTCGGTGACAAAACCGGCACCGCTGGTGGTTCCGCCAGCACTGCTGGTGGCGAGATCGGTCCAACTGACCAAGTCGCTTGAGCCCTGCACGATATAGGTCAGGTCGGTGGCCAGGGATGAACGGTGGAAGAGCATCGAGAGATACATGGTTCCGCTGTAATCCTTCAGTGTCACTGTCGGCAACCCGCTCAGGCCGGCCACGGTCGGATCGAGACCGAGCGCATATTCCAGCAGGTTGGTGAGTCCGTCGTGATCGTAATCAAACGTGAGCACGGCATCGCTTCCGCTCAGACCGAAGCTGGCGATGTAATTGTTCGCCTGCGTCACCGTGTTGAGGGCAAAGGTCTGCATGGCGTTCGGCGCCACGGCGTTGCTCGCGGTCACGGTGATACCCGGGAAGCTCCCCGTCCCACCGGACGCGGCCGTTCCGGACAGAACACCTGCGGTGGAAAGCCCGAGGCCCGGCGGCAATGCGCCGGCCACGCTGAAGGTTGGCGCCGGGTTTCCGGAGGCGGCGAAGGCGAAGCTATAAGGCGTTCCCACAATCACCGGCGAAGGCGGCGGTCCGTTAACGATGGCGGGGGCCTGATTGGACACGCAAACGTTGGCGCTCGTCGTGATGGCAAGGTCCCAACCTCCCGCGAAGGCGCCGCTGTCGACACTGGCGTCATCGACTACGTAAAGACTCCAGGTTCCGTTCCCGTTGATGCCGGCGAACGCCGAAGCGAAAGTATCGCTACCAGCCGTGGCCGGACTCAAGTAAGGCGCGGCGGGAGCGGGGGTGGGGAAGACGTCGCCGGTGCCATAGTTGGTGGGACGAAACGAGCCTGACGCCGGAGGTGTGCCGGAGCTCGGCAGAACGGTGGCCGCGCTATCATCAAACGTGTAGGTCTGTCCGGTCCAGTCGGTTCCTCCTATCACGTCCGACATGACGATAAATTTTTGCCCGGTCGGGCTGACTAGGAGCACGTCGACGTCGCTCGGAAAGGTGTGGCTAATACTCTTTAGCGTGACGGTCACCTTCGTCACCGGGTTTGTTAGGCCGGATACGACGATGTTAGACGGATATGGACCGGCCGGGGCGCCAGTTGACGCGCCCGTTCCGCTGGCCGGAATCGTGATGGCGGTCGGATTTGAGAACGTTTGCGTGCTATTGCTGACAGTGCCGAGGCGCAGCGTGTAGGTGACGGTGCCGAAACTGGCGGCGCTATCCTGGAGGGCAAGCGTGAGAGTGATGTTGTTTCCGCAGGTGCCGGAAGCGATGAAACTGAACGAACGGGAAACGGTCGCTCCGCCCGCCACGACGGCACCATAGGTTTGCTTACCGCTCGGGTTCGTCACTCCGCCGGTGGCTTGCAAGGTCCCGACAAGGTTGGTGGTGTTTCCAGTGCCTGTGTTCACGAGCGGAAGGTTGACCGTGACATACTCGCCCGGGTCCGGGGCGTTGTTCGCCGGAGTGAAATTCTCCGCGGTGAGAGCGGCCGAGCCGCCGGAGGTGATAACGGGAACTCCCACCACACCGCAACAGACAGAGTTTTGTCGCGTGATCTGGAGGGTGACACATCCAACCGTGCCGGTATCGACAGCGGCGGTATCGACCACATGGAGTTTCCATGTGCCGGTGATGCTCTTGCCATTGAAAGCGGAGAGCAGCGATTCCGGTTTAAAGCTGCCGGCGAACGGCGCCGTGCCAGCCGAAATGGCGGTGGCCGCTGAATCGTCCAAGACGGTCGGTGTACCCGAGCAATCGTTATTGCCGGTGCCGAAGTTGGCGCCCGAACTGCCGCGATGGGTGACCAGCGCGACAGTGGTGTTATCCGGGCCGATCAGAGTCATGACCAGGTCGCTATCGAAAGTGTGGTTCAAGCGAACGTTGACGTTCACGTCTGAGACGGAGCCGGTATCACTGACCGTAATCGGAATATCGACACCGGCCGGCGTGTTGTCGGGGATGACCACGGCCGTATTGCCGGAGGAATACGAGGTCGTAACGGCTCCGCCCGCGTTCCCCGTTTGGAAAGTATAAGTGATGGTGCCGAAGTTGGTGGCCCCATCGTGCAACTGGAGAGAGGCGACGACGGGCGAACCGCATGTGACATTGCCCGCTGTGAAAGTGAAGGACCTGGAAACGGTAGCGCCCCCAGCCGTGACGACGCCGTAATTCTGCGGCCCGCTCGGGCTGGTGACTCCGCCGGTGGCCTGCAACGTTGCGACCAGATTGGTCGTGTTGCCCAGACCCGTGTTCTTGATCCCGAGGTTGACCGTGACCGTCTCGTTAGGGTCAATCACCCCGTTCGAGTTGCAATTATCGGCCGTCACGGCGGAGGTATCGGCGGCGAGTTGTGGCGCGCCGGCGAGGCAGGCGTGGAAGGTGGCGGTGCCGCCCTTTGTCACGATCAGGCTACCGGAC
>JBBRDU010000103.1:0-10737 GCA_038203615.1 Chthoniobacterales bacterium | reverse complement strand
GGTCTGTCCGATAAACTGCGCGATAATCTTAAGCCTCGTCTGTTGCGGGCCGCGCAAAACCATTTCGCCAAAGGTTTGCTCGCGCCTATCTTCAAACCTGGTCAGACCGTCATTCAGGCAATCGAGGCGTTATAATCATGGAAACGATCTTACGAACAAACATGGCGAAAGCCTGGTCGGGACCGATCGCCCTTGCTCTCGCCGGACTGACCCTGGCTTCCTGCGCGACATCGTCTCCGCGCGAGCAGTACAAGGTGACCCATCAGTACTCGACGAGCGACCCACAGTTCGAGCGGACGATGGACAATCTGCTCGGTCCTGGCCTGTTGCCAGGCAATCGCATCGTCACCCTGCGCAATGGTGACGAGATTTTCCCGGCCATGCTCCAGGCCATTCGCGGAGCCAAACGGACGATCGATTTTGAGACCTACATTTACTGGAAGGGAACCGTGGGCCGGGCCTTCGCCGAGGCTCTGGCCGAGCGCGCCCGCGCCGGCCTGGCCGTCCATATCATGCTCGACTGGCAGGGCACGCAAAAAATGGATGAGACTGCACGGAAGATGATGAAAGACGCGGGCGCGGAGATCGCGGAATACAATCCGCTCGCCTGGTATAAACCCAGTTCCTGGTACAGCCTGGCCCGCCTGAACAATCGCACTCACCGCAAATTGTTGATCGTGGACGGAAAAATCGGATTCACCGGCGGCGTCGGGATTGCGGATGAATGGGATGGCCATGCCCAGGATGAAAAACATTGGCGCGACAACCATTATCGCGTGGAAGGCCCGGTCGTCGGCGAGTTGCAGTCGGCTTTTCTCGATAATTGGCTGCGTACCAAGGGTAGCGTGCTGCAAGGCAACGACTATTTTCCGGCCCTGGCCAGCGAGGGATCGTACAAGGCGCAGACTTTCAAGAGTTCCTCCAAGGGTGGGAGTGAGAGCGCGCGCCTCATGTTTCTCACCTCCATCGCGTCGGCGGCCAAGAGCGTGCGCCTGGCCAACGCCTATTTTGTTCCGGACAAAGTGGCCATCGACACGCTGCTGGAGGCGGCCCATCGCGGCGTCAAAATCGAGATCATTGTGCCGGGTCCGCATATCGATCAGAAAGCCGTGCGCAAGGCTTCGCGTGACAAATGGCCCGACCTGATGAAGGCGGGAATTCGCATCTACGAATACCAGCCGACCATGTTCCATTGTAAATATATAATCGTAGACGATCTCTGGGTTTCGGTCGGCTCCTCCAATTTTGATGCGCGTTCCTTCCGCTTGAACGCGGAGGCAAATTTAAACGTGCTCAATTCGAAGTTTGCGGCGGAGCAAACCAAGGTCTTCGAAGATGATAAGACCCGCTCCAAAGAGATCACCCTTGCCACTCTGAAACGTCAGCCCGTCGTGGATAAAATTTTGAACAAGGCCGTCAAACCCCTGGAACCCGAATTATAGTAATGCGCCCCCTTCTTCTCCTTCTCATCGCCGCTCTCGCCTGGCCCGCTGCCTTGTTCGGGCGCGACGCGCGCGAGCAGCAGCGCATCGATTACCTGATGCAGTCGCTCATAGCCCAGAAGGGCTCGGTTTTTATCCGCAATGGCAACGAGTACGACGCGGCGGCCGCGCGCGATCACCTGGAAAAGAAACTGGCCTACGGGGGAGAGCGGGTGAAGACGGCGGAAGAGTTCATTAAGTATTGCGCTGCCGAATCCTCCGTCAGTCATAAGCCCTACCAAATCCGCATGAGCGACGGCAAGACCGTGGATACTTCAACTTTTTTCCACGCCCGGCTGAAAGAGTTCGACGCAAAACCGCGCTGAACGCGATCGCGCCAGGAGGCCTACGCAATGGGCCTGCACGCCTCGTTTCTTCTCGACAATTCGGCCGCCTTTGAGAAGCATTCGGGCGCTATGTTGAGCAAAACTTTGCTCGTCGCGATCACTGGTTGAGCAGTTCTCGGTCTTATCCCCACTTTCCAGGCGAAGGATCAAACCGAGTTCACGGCTGCGGAAGCCGCCAAACATATCGGCGAAACGGCTACGGTCACGGATAAGGTGGAGAACACCTATCAGGCCAGGGGCGGTAACATCTTTCTGAACCTGGGAGGCAAACATCCGAACGAAACGTTCACGGTGTTCGTGCCTGCTTCAGCCGCCGCGGAGTTTAAAGACGTCAAGACCTACGACGGCAAAACGATCAGCGTCACCGGCAAGATCGAGGACCGCAAAGGGAAGCCGGAGATCGCCATCAAGTCGCCGGCCGATATCACTTCCAAGGGCGACGACCAGAGTGCCGCCGCCTCGGCTTCGCCCAGCGCCACGCCCGCACCCACTTCGTAACGGTCGGCCTGCGCTTCCCCTGTTGGTAGGGACGCCGCGCTGCGGCCTCCGCTCCGCCGGCCTGCTCCAAACGCTCACTGGCCTTGTCCGGAAAAGATTGCAAGGTGGTGGCGGTCGCTGACATGGTGCGGGGTGAAGCCGAACGAAAAACGAAAGCCCCTCATCCTCCATGTCGATGACGATCCCGACGTGCGGCTCCTCATGGCCGGCTCCCTGCAAGAATTGGGTTACACCGTGCTCACAGCCGGGACGGTGAGCGAGGCTTTGCAGCTCGGGAAAGAGATGAGGTTTGACCTCTGCATCCTCGATGTGCGGCTACCGGATGGCACCGGCATCGAATTGTGTCAGCAACTGCGCGGCCTTCAACCCGAGACTCCGATCGTCTATTACAGCGCCTACGCCGACGATGATTCGCAGCAAGCGGCCCTTTCCGTTTGTGGCGACGCTTATTTGCGGAAGCCAGCGTCCATGGCCGAGTGGGAAAAGACGATCAAAGACCTGCTCGCACACAGGCAGCAGTAGCCTTTTCTCTTCTACTCGACCGAGCCTCTTTGGCGGCCCGGCCTCTTTTCAGTCAGCGCGATTCCCTAGAATCGGAATTTTGCGTAGAGCGTCACAGGACAAACCAGTCGGTCGCCCGCGTTGTCATTCAACTTGTGCAGGTCGGGAAATCCCAAGCCTCCGAAGCGGGCGCGGTTCAAATCTCCATCGTCGGGCGTAAGTTTCGATTCATAGCGAAGACCCGCGTCCGCTCCGATGGCAATGCAGCGCGTCACCGGAACTTCCACACCGGCCAGCACGGTTCCCGTAGCGACGACACTATTTCCGTAAAACCGGCCATCAAAGACGACGTCGCCCGTGGCGAACGGTCCGAAATTGTTGGTGGCCCGCGTCGTAAGATTAATACTCTCCACCCGCGTCGCTCCGCCTGAGAAAGAGACGTAAGGCCGGATGCAAGCCCGCCGCGACAGGAAGAAATAGCGGAGCCCCAACTCGCCTCCATAAGAAGTGTAATCGCCCCAGTCGCTTTCCATCGTCAGGTCTCCCCTGATCGTGCGCACGACGGTGCCGCTGGTCGTTTGGCTGCCCGCCTCGCTATATTTAAAGCGGCCAAAGAGCTCGACGTGCTGCCCGAGAGCGTAGCCGATTTCGGTTTGGATGTGAAAAAAATTCGTGTCGTAGATGTCTTTGAAATCGTGCGAAGGCAGATCGATCGCAGCCAGACCACCCGCTCCCGGAATCGTCCGCCCGCGGTTGAACTCCGTTGATCCGTAATCGAAATCCGCTCCACCACCGATGCTCACATACCAATCGCATGCGCGTTCGGCCTTCTGCTCGATCACGTTTTTGTCTTTGGAGGCGTCCACGATCGGCTCCGGCCCCGCCCAGACCGTTGTTACGGAAAGGCCCGCTCCCGCCAATGTTCCCATCAAAGCGAATTTCCAGTTCTGTCTCATGCGAACTTTGTTTATGCCGCCGGGCCGCCGCTGTCGAGGACGTTTTCTGGCGCCTGGCCGGGTGTGGTCGCCCGAAAACTCCCTCCTCTCCTGTAGGGGAAGCTCAGAGCTGTTCGCCCACGGACAACCCCGCAGAGCGGGGCCAGCTTCCCATCCGAGGTCCCACCAAGTGAAAGCAGCCCCGAACGCTTTCGGAGTTGGTCATCCGCAGTTCACCGTGTTTAATTCCTCAACCGGGCCTGTAGCTCAGCGGTTAGAGCAGGGGACTCATAATCCCTTGGTCCCAGGTTCGAATCCTGGCGGGCCCAGCCCCGAAAGCTTTCGGGGTTGCCACGCCCGAGTAAGCGGAGGCGGGCTTGTAAGATATACATATATATATATGAGCGGCCATCTCGGGCGGATAGTTGTCGCAGCCATCGAACTGGCCCTTCTCACGGCACTCATCGTTCTTCCGCGCTGCGCGAATTACGAGGAGGTCTTTATCGCGGGAAACGTCTACTTCACGGATGCCGACTGTTACGCGCGCATGACGCGCGTGCGCATGTGCCTGGCCCATCCGGGCACGATCGTGCGTCATCACGACTTCGAGAATTTCCCGCAGGGAACAACGCCGCACACGACCGCGCCCTTTGATTATCTGGTCGTCGCTTTAGCGCTCTTGTTCGCGCCCTTCACTAGCCATGCGCTCGATCTCGCCGGCGCAATTGTCTCGCCGTTTCTCGCTTTGATGGGCGGCTGGTTCCTCTGGTGGTGGGCGCGAAAAATGAAGTTCCAATATCGCTGGCCCACGCTGATCGTCTTCGCGGTTAGCCCGATTCTTGTGCACGGCACCGCGTTGGGGCGCCCCGACCATCAATCGCTCTTGATCGTCCTGCTCATGATCGCCCTCTGCGCGGAGTGGTCTCTCCTGGCGGCGCCGTCGCGAGGCTGGAGTATCGTCGCCGGATGCGCCTGGGGACTCGCTTTGTGGGTGTCGCTCTACGAACCGCTCATCCTCTTCCTACTCTTCCTTGTCGCCTTGTCTCTTTTCAGCAGACATCTGGGCGCCCGCCTTTTTGGTAAAACCCACAGATTCGGATGGTGGTGTTTTCTCTTTTGGCTGGCGACGGCGCTCATGATCGAACGGCGAATTCCTTCTTTCCTTGGCTTGACCCGCGATCCGTTCGTTAGAAACTGGACCCGCGGCATTGGTGAACTTCATCCCGTTTCGCTTCGGGATCCCGTCTGGTTTCAATGGGCCGGTTATCTCCTGGTGCTTCTGCCGCTGCTGTTTTGGTGGCAACGCCGAAAGTACTTTGCCCGGACGACGGGGGCGCGGGCCCTTGTTCTGTTTCTGGGTTTGCTAGGCGCCACTTTTTTGCTGACCATGTGGCAGGCGCGCTGGGGCTATTTCTTTGTCTCCATGTTTTTGATTCTGCTGCCTTCCCTGCTCCAGCCTTTTCGATTGCGCGGGCTCGTCTGGGCGGTCTTTGTCTTGTCGCTCTGGCCGATGGCGCGCGCCTGGGATAGCACCCTCTGGCCCGGCCAATCCGAGCGGACCGAACGCGCCGCGGTCCGCATCGAGCGGGTGAACCTGCGCGAACTCGCTCTGGCCATGCGATCGCCCGACCGACGACCGTTCCTGGCGCCTTGGTGGTTGTCGCCGGCGCTGGCCTTCTGGTCGGAGCAACCCGGGGTGGCGGGGAGTTCGCATGAAAGCATCGCCGGGATCGTGGAGAGCGCCCGGTTCTACGTGTCGGACGATTTACAGGAAACACTGGCAATTATGGAAAATCATAACGTCCGCTTCGTCCTCGGCTATGACGCCGATCGCACGGCCGAAAGCTCTGGCCAGATCCTGGGGCAGGCTGTTTCCAAGCATGCCATGTGCTTCGAGCTGGCTCGTGCGCCAGCTCGACCAACCCGTTTTTTGGTTCCGCTGGCCCGCTCTCCCGCTGGTCAACTCTTCCAAATTGTGAATAACCGGTGAAAAACTTGGGAGTTTCCACAGGGATTCCGTTGACAGGGCGAACCGGGTTGACAATAATAGCGCGTGTTGAAAAAATTCATCCCGCAGAAGCCGATGTCATCAATCGGAGAAGGATCGCTGGTTTCGGGGAGCGAAGAAAACACCCGTTCCGCTTACAGCGAACAAGCAAGACCATCACAAACAACCGATTATCAAAAAACTATGGCTGAACATTCCGGCAAAGACATCCTGTCAAGCGACGTGGAAATCAAAGGATCGATCAAATTTCAAAAGGAGCTTCTCATCGACGGCAAAGTCGAGGGTGAAATCAATTCTGAGGGAGTTTTGACGATTGGTGAAAACGCGGACATCCGCGGCGAAATCAAGACGAAGTCGATTACCGTTTTCGGAAAAGTTCAGGGGAACATCACGGTGACGGAACGTTGCGAGCTGAAATCGAAGTGCATCCTGCAGGGCGATCTCAAAGCGGCGCGTCTCGTCATCGAGGAAGGCGCCACCTTCATCGGCAAGTCTGAAGTGACCAGCGGAATGAGTGTGACCGCGGCCAAATCTTCGGGCGGTCGTCCTGAAGTCATGCGCCATGAAGAGCCGGCCAAGCCGGCCTTCGCCGCGCGCGCTTAAGGAAGGAAATTCCGCCGGGCAGCTATCGTGGGAAAACCGTCGCCTGCTAAAGCCAGTGTGGAGTGTCCACACTGCGGCTTTAAGCAGATGGATTATGCGGCGGCGAAAAGCACTATGTGCCGTCAATGTGGACGGCATTTTTCGCCGACTGATCCCAAGCCTGGACTGCAAATCCGGACGAAGGAAGCGGCTGCTCCCGCCCCGGAGCCGAGCGGTTTTCGCAAGATCGAAGGTCTATGGGGTCGCCAGCGCAGTCGCATGGTGGCCTGCTTCGAATGCAAGCGTAAGCATGAGGTGAACGACGCGGCCACCTCCACGAATTGCCCGGGCTGCAGTGCCCATATCGATCTGCGCGATTACAAGATTACGACTTCCTTCAGTCGTTCCATTCGCACCCGCGGCGAAATTCATCTGACCCCCAAAGGGGACTTGAGCAGCACCAGCGTGGTCTGCCGGTCCGCCGTCATTGAAGGAAGATTGCGCGGTAATTTGCAATGCGAAGAATCCGCCACCATCAATTTCACCGGTAAGATTCCCGGCCGGCTCACCGCCAACTATGTCAGCGTCGAACGCAAAGCGGATGTGCAATGTTATCGTCGCGTCACCGTGGGCAGCATCGATATCAAGGGCCGCATGTCCGGAGAAATCGTCGCCACGGGAGCGGTCAATATTCACAAAACGGGCGTGCTCGATGGCAACGTCACCGCCAAGTCTCTCACTATCGATAAGGGCGGAATCTTTTCGGGTGGTTTGGTCATTGGCCAGGGTGATTTGAGGCAGGCTGAATTGCTGCCCGAAGCGAATCCGCTCGCGGAAAAGATGGAGCCGCCGCCGGAACCCGAGCCCGCTGTGCCCGCACCCTCGGCCCAGCCGCTTCCGGCCACTTAGTTGCGGCGTTGAAGCGAAAGCTGCATCCGCGAAGTCCGTACGAGAAGCTCGGTGGCTATGTCCATCTGCCGCGCCTCATCGATAAGGCCAAGCTGCATCGCAAGGGATTGCTCAACGGTTACAATTACAAGACCGTCGGCTTCGACAAACATTTGCTCGCCTTTCTCAAGCTGGACCCGGACGCCTTCGAAGAAGCGGCCCATCGTCTCGATGAGGACAGCGCCATTCTGAAGTGGGTGACGGAACATGCCGTGTCTTACGAGGCGGAGGCGATCAACGAGTGGAATCAGGCCATGATTTCACGGCATCCCGATACGGCGGCGAAAAAAGCGCGTTTTCTCCATTTCCTGAAGGAAGCGGGAGGCCATGGTCGGAAAGATATCCGCACTTATTTCGACCTGATCGAATTCGACGAAGGCCGGTTGAAATGACCGGGTAGGCCGTCGCGCTGCGCTGGCCGCGTTGATTCCCGGCCTTAAACGAATTGCTGGAAGATTTTGTTCGCTTCCTCAAGCGTCTCTTTACTGCCGATGTCCAGCCACAGTCCCTTCATCTGGAAAGTGTGGACCGGCTTGCGCGTGTAGAGCCATTGCAGGAAGCGGCCCGGTTGATCGGGGTTGTTCCCGGCCGCCAGATAAGTGATGAAGAGCGAGAGCACCTCGCGCGAATAATAATACAGCGCGATCGCCGCCAAGGTGCTGGTGGGTTTGGGCGACTTCTCTTCAAAATGGGTGATCAATCCGTTCTCATCGACGGTGACGCTGCCGTATTTCTTGATCGTCTCGAGACTGCCCACGTCGTAAACCGCCACCGTCGCCGGCTTACTCTTCGCAAACTCGACAAAGCCGCTCAGCGATTCGCTGAAGAGATTGTCCCCGGCCACCACCAGCAAATCGTCCGTGACGAGATTCTCTCGGGTCATGACCAGATTAATATCTCCAATCGCACCCAGTTTTTCGTTGTCGCTGGTGGATCCATCGTTGATCACCTTGAATTTCACCCCGGGTTTCTTTTGCTCGTAGCTGCTGGCCCAAGCCTGAAAATCCGAGGCGAATTTGTCATTCGTCACAATGTAGATTGTGCCCAGGCCCGGTCCCGACCCGAGATGGTCGACGATCCATTCGATCATTGGTTTCCCGGCGATTTCGAGCAACGGCTTCGCCTTGTTTAACGTCAATGGATAAAGGCGGGTCGCATACCCGGCCGCGAGAATAAGGATATTCATGAGTGTGTGGTGAAACTATGTTTCGCGCATGGGACCGGCCTAGCGCTTCAGCCGCGGGGGTCCCGACTGCCTTCAGCCGTCCTTCTTGTCACGCAATATCACGCTCTGCAAATGTTTCTGCAGGGTATCGATCCGTTGGCTGTCCGTGATCTTGCCACGGGTGACAGTGTCGGTCACGTAGAACGTGTCCATGGCTGCACCGTTCTGGGTGCTAATGCGGGAAAGGGCCATAGCCACTCCGTGACGTCCGAAACACTCGAGCAAATCGTAAAGCAAACCCACCCGGTCCGCCGTCTCAACCTGGATCAGGGTGTAGGTGGGGTGCGCCTTGTTGTCGATGGTAATGCGCGTCGGGAACTCCAGTTCCTGCGGCGGTTGCAGACGGATCTGCTGGCGCGCCTTCTCTATCAGCGGCGTGAAATCAAAGCTCTCCCGCTGCAGCGCCTGCTTTAGGGTTTTCTTCACCAGCTCGAAGTCGCGTTTGTCCGTTACGGCCCGCCCCTTCGTGTCGCAGACATGAAACATATTCAGGACGGTGTGATCACCGCGCCCAAAAGTGTCTACGCTCAGGATGTTAATCGGCACCACCGAAAACGAGCCGGCGATCTTGGCCAGGAGCTGCTCCCGGTCCCACGTGTGGAAGGCGGCAATGGTGTGACCCTGCTCGGGGAAAGCTTCCCAGTTGATGGCGGGCGTAAGCGGCTCTTCATTGTCCGTCACCATCTCCAGAAAGTTTCGAAAAAGTTTGATGTGTCCGACGATTTCCGGGACCTGTGCCCCGCGGAAATAGGTGTCCGGCATGTAATCGAAGTGTGTTTCGATCTCTTCATCGAAATCGGCGGGCAGCGTTTCCGCAACGGCGGCTTGCAGGCTTTCGCGCTCGATTTTTGTCTGGGTGTAATACGACTGCTGGTCAGCCAGATATTTTGTGGTGGCGTGATACAGCTGCCAGACCAGCAGTTCTTTCCAATCCGACCACGCGCTCGCTCCCGTGCCCTGGCCGTCTGCCAGGGTCAAAAGCATGAGCGCATTCAGATTGCGCTGATGCTTGACGAAATTGGCCAGCTCCACAATGGTCGCCGGATCATCCAGATTCCTTTGCTGGGCGATGGTCGAGAGCGTGACGTGGTGATCGACCAGAAGAATGAGCGACTTCCGCTGTTCGGGCAAGAGTTGCAAACGGGACGCCACTCGCTGAGCGAACACCGCGCTGGCCTCGGAGTGCGGGCGGGCGCGCACCGCCTTGCCCGTATCATGAAGCAGCAGGGCGAGGTAGAGAACGAACGGGTCCTCCAACTCTTCGAACAATCTCCGGTAACCGGTAAACTTCGGATCGGCCGCCCTCGCCAGCGCGTCCAATTTATCGACGCAGACCAGGGTGTGTTCGTCCGCGGTGTAACGATGGAAAAACTCATGCTGAACCAGGCAGGTGAGCTGGCCGAACTCGGGGATATAGCGCCCCAAGAAATCGACCCGGTGCATCCTGCGCAAGACCCGTCCGACTTCACCCTTCCGAGAAAGCATCGAGATGAACATCTCGCGCGGGACCTTGGCATATTGAAAGGTCCGCGTAATCAGGCCGAGCCGGCGATGCAGCAGATCTTCCAGCTCCGGACTGAAATCGAGTTGATGTTCCTGGGCCAGCTGGAACACGCGCATCATTAAGTTTGGATCCTGCTGGAACAAATCGTGCCGGTTGGTGTGAAGCCGGCCGCTGCTGACCGTAAACGCCTCCAGGCGCGTCTCCGGAACGCGCTTTAAGGGAAGGAAGTTGAAAAGGGATCGGGTGCGTTCCGTCGCATACCCTGCCACGAACTGCTCCGTGATTCTTTCAGTCACTCGAAAAATGTTGCGCGCGTGCTCGTAATAATCGCGCATCATGGCTTCGCTGCGCAGTTGCCCGCCTTGCGGGGAGTAGTGCAGTCGCTTCGCAATCTGTTCCTGCATGTTCAAATGCAGGACGTCGCTGGTTCGGCTCGTGGCGTAGTGCAGGTCGGAGCGCAATCGCAGCAGGAAATCGTAGGCCGCTTCGATTCTTCGGCGATCGGTTTCGCTCAGCCAGTTCTTTCCCACCAGGTGGGTGGTCGTCAGAGCCCCTTCCTTGAAATGAGTCATCCAGAGAAGGTTCTGGTAGTCGCGCAATCCTCCACAGCCATTCTTCAGATTCGGTTCCTGCATGTAAACGCTGTCACCAAATTTGGTATGCCGCGTTTCCTGATCCTGCATCCGCATCTCGACATATTCGCGTTCG
>JBBRDU010000102.1:0-10997 GCA_038203615.1 Chthoniobacterales bacterium | reverse complement strand
AAACCCCCCGCGCTCAACGTGAAACCGGTATTCTTCGATCTCAGTCATCGGTTACCTTCACCAAGATGTCGGAGCCGGGATTGACCAGCGAAGGGGATCGAGAGCACGTTGGGCTCTTGGCCTGAGGCGCTGAACCGTCTGTTCCAGCGTCTTCTTGTTGGCTTCTTTGTTCTGCCAAAGGACGCTCAAGGCCGCTCGCAGTCCGCCTCCTGGCGCGCGGCCCATTTCCCCGGCGCTGGGAGCAGCACACTCCCGGATGATGCCGCGCAGCTTTTGTCCGCGCTCGAACGCGGTCCACGGCGTGCCGGCCAGCGTCGAGAACAGCGAAAAGTGATACCGCATCGAGACGGCCAGTTCGCAACACGCCAATCGGGCCACCATGTCCTCAGGATGCATCCAGCGAGGAGGTAGCAGCGCGGACGGCGAGCGCAGGAAACGGCGGACGTGCGCCGCCGCCGCCGCGTCGAAGAAGGGACCTTCTCGGATTTCATTGCAAAGAAACAGAAAGCTGGCGCCGGTCTCTGCGTGAAATTCATCCAAATCCGCCGCAATCCCGGCATAAAAATCGTCCCGTTCCCCCCAATCTTCATGCACTACATTCACTCCGATCACTGAGCCGGCGCCCAATAACTCCACAATCTCTTCCCGTGCCGCCCGCGCGTCGGGCGTCCGATTCAATCCCCAGGCCAAATCGGCCGCAACGACAATTCGTTCCGCGGGCACACCCGCGGCCAGGAGGGACGCCGCACTCGTTTCTTCACGCACGCTAAACGCGGCAATCTGCCGGCAAAACCTTTGGCGAAAGCGTTCACTCACGGCTTCTTCCGCGGTGGGATGGATTCCAGCGCTCACGGCAATAACCGGAGCACCATGACTTTTCACATCCGCGATCGAATCGACCAACTGAGCGATGGGCCAATCCCCACCGTGCATGTCGGTTACGATCGTGCCTCCCAGGATGACCGCCGCATCGCAGTCGCGGCGCAATTGGCGACAAGCTGCGATATCGCGCTCATGCACGAAATCCGTCTGGTCGCGCCGGCGCCAAGGCCAAGGGGGCGGCCCCGCTACCTCGAGAGTAAACCTAACATGGGGCGGAAGCGCTTGATCGAAAACATCGAACACCGCGCTGTCTCCGAGGTTCCCCGCCCAATGTCCCATGTAGAGTCCATGCAGGTGTACGGATTTGTTCACATCGTTCGTTTACCGTGTGGGTGCATGTTTGACCAGCACCCAACCAGCTTCCTCATTGATGCCGAGGACGGTAAAGGCCGAATCCGCGCGAACTTCGCGCAACGACCGAAAATGCTTTAGATGGTGGATGTCGTCCAACAACAGTACATAGGAATGCCCGGCTAATTCAGCGCGCAGAATCTGAAACTCCAGGTAACCGATGCCTCCAGCTGAATCGAGGGCCACGAGCAACTGGGAACCCGCGGCCGCGCGCAGTTCGCGCCTCAATAAATCTTCCCCTTGGTGGGCATCTATGCTTCCCTCCGTCTGACCCCCGAGCTGGCCGCGCGTTTCGGCGGTGTAGAACGCTAGCGGGTCGTCCACGTCATCGATCCAGATGTCAGGCCATCGCGCGTGATCGCTCAGACATGGATCGGTCCGCAAGAAATCCAAGGCTTCATCCAGAGCCACGCTCAGGCCCCAAACGGGGGTCACAAAAGGAAAGCGCTGAAGATTCGCTTTTGCCTTGCTCCAGGACTGGCCATTGGCTTCCAGCGTGACAAATCGCCGGGGTGGCGCCGCGCTCGAAAAGGCTTCCGCCAGCATCGTGGTCGAACCGCTGCCATCGTAAGTTCCGCTTTCCACCACCCTATCGATGGCCTCCTCCCTGATTACCGTCCGCAGCAGTGCGCGAAGTTCTGGGGAGTCGCCCATCGAAATGTGCGCGGCGGGGTGCAGCGAATATAGTTTCATCGGCGCTCGAACGAATCAGGCCTCACGGACGAAGATTTCCGCATAGCGCTCGAGGGCGTCGGCGCGTGTTTGATCACAATCCTCCAACTCAAAGTAATACTTGCCGGGCTCCGTTCGAAAGTGATGCCGGCACGCTCGCCAACCGTCATGAATCTCGACCATTCGATCGGGTACCGGGCTAAAACCGGATTCACGGATTCTAGACTTTAGGTCCAACTTCATGCCTGCGCAGGCCAAGACGGCCCGCGGACGCGCGAGACCGAGCGCTCTGGTCAACCCGCGCGATGCCGGCTCAGCCTCCATGTGAATGAGAGTATTTTGGCAGACAATCACGTCGGCAGAGTCCAGCGCCAACCGGGGATCGAGCAAATCAGCGGTCGCAAAATTGAGCCGGGCCCCCAGTTCCGGCCGCGGGCGCCAATAGCCGGCCAGACTGGGCGAAGGCCGAAACCACTTCTCTCGCCAGTTGCGGGGATCGCCGCCTTCGCCTGGAAAGACCGGTTCGAAAAGGGTCGCGGCATATTCGCCCATCTGGCCGGCTCGCGTATTGGGCTCGTAAAAGTCCGTACTGAGGCTCACCGGGTCCAGATGGGGGGCGCGCTCAGCCAGCAAGATAAGAAGGGAAAGCGCTTCGCAGCCAAGGCTGCCTCCAAAATGCAAAATGGCAATGCGCTGTCCGGCTACTGGCCAAGTCCGTCCAATGGTATCCGCGATCGTCTCGAGTTGAGGCAGGTTCCGGAAAAAACACGTCGTGTTAGAAAGTTGATCACCATAGCCTTCGGAGCCCGCACCAGGCAGCAAGCCAGTCGATATCGGTTTCATTTGCAACCTACCAAGATGAGACTTCCTGCCACGCGCCAAGACGATAGGCGAAAGAGCGTTTGTCAAGCAATCGCATCCGGCTTGACCTGCGCCGCCACGGCCTCGACGCGGCTGCAATCGCGAATGTCGACCTCGTGATGGGTAAAATTGCGGGGGCTGCTTTCAACCCGGCGCGATTCCATAGCGTGTCACTGAGGGCCGGGCGAACTGGCCGTTTCACCGTCGCCGATGCGGGTTTTGACATTCGTCCGCGGACCGGTTCATCTTGAATCATGAGTTCCGCCGTCTCTGCACCAGGTCGCGTCCTGGTCGTGCGCCTTGATACCTACGGCGATCTCATTCTCACTTTTCCCTTGTTGCAGACGTTGCGACAGCGGCTTCCTCATGCGGAGATCTTTCTTCTTATCCGTGCAACGTACGGAGACATTTCTTCGCTCCTGCCGGAAGGGGTCCGCGTTATTTCGGTGGCATTCAACCCATACGACGGCGTGCTGCCCGTCGATGACGCATCGCTTGTTCAGTTGGCGGTGACGCTCAGGGAACTGTCATTCGATTGGATGATCGCTCCGTGCTTCAACGGAACGTGGCTCGAACGTTGGGTTGCGACTGGGCTCATGCAGTCCCGACGGGTGTGTGTACAGGGAAAATCGCTGGATGCTCTGACCCAACTTGCGGCCGAGTCGATGGGACACCCGGTGTGGCGCGACTCAGACCTTTTCCCGGAACAGGTTTCAGTCGAGCCGAACTCCGCCGACACGGCCAAAAACGATGCTCTTGTGCGCTATCTTTTCGGGGTGAATGCATCGGGCGGTGCGCCCCGAATCACCGTTTCTGACACGATGCAGCGGGATGCGAGGCAACTTCTAGACAAACATGGTTTTGTTCCCGGACAGTTTTTGGTCTGCTGTCCCGCCGGTGTGGCAAACGTGTCGATCAAAGCGTGGCCCGCGGCAAAATTTGGTGCTTGCATCGCCCGGAGTGAGCACGAACTCGGGCTACGCACTCTTGTCCTGGGCCACCAGAACGAAGGCGATATAATCGAAACGGTCCTCGCCGAGGCCAAGTCGGCAGGTGCCACGCCGCGAAGTTGGCTGGGCGCAGACGGTTCATTTGATCGGTTTGTCTCCATGCTTTCCGCGGGTCGAGCGTTTTTTGGCAACGACACAGGCGCAATGCATGCTGCGGCTGCCTGCGGAGTTCCGACCCTGGGGATTTTTGGCGGCGGAACCTGGCCGCGATTTGTGCCGATCGGCGCTGCACCCACGAGAGCCGTAGTCCAGCCCGTCGGATGTTTTGGTTGCGATTGGAACTGTCTTTTTGCGGACGCTCCGTGCCTCCACACCATCCCAGAGACGACGGTCTTCGATACACTTCGTTCGCTCCTGGCGGCGGCGGAGCCCGGTCTAGAAGTGGTGGTTGTCGGTCCAACGGCGGGGTTGAGTGAACAAGCGCGGGACATGATGGATCGCGCCGCGGCGGCGCGCTCGACGCAAGTGATTTCCGGCTCCCCGATGGAATACGCGAGGCGATTGCTTGCCAGCGAAAAGGACCGTCGCGAGCGCTTGGCCGTCATTGAGGGTCAAGGGGCACAACTGGGGGAAATCGGCGCCCAGCTCAGCTTGAAAAGCTCGGAGCTGGACAAGGTGCGAACGCAATTTCAAGCCAGCGAAGAGGACCGGCGGGCACGCTTGGCCGTCATCGAATCGCAGGGGGTACGGCTTGGAGAAATCGCCGCGCAACTCAACATAAAGGTTCTCGAATTGAGCGAACTGCTTGGGCATTTTGACGCGAGCGAGGCAGCTCGGGCGGTGCAAAACGTTCGTCTGGAGAAACTGGAGCGCGAACGAACGGAAGTTTATGAAAGCTTAAATCGCCTGAAAATTAACTTGAAAGCGACGTTCAAAAGGAAATGGGCTCAGATGCTTAAGGCTGCTCGCGGCGGCTCTGACCGCGGCGCATGAGTGCATCACTGGCATATGCTGAATGTTCTAATTCTGACGACCGACATGCCTTTTTTCCCGGGTCGGAACGGACATGATTTTTTTAACCTGCGATTTCTGTCCAAGACGCATCGATTGGGAATGGTTGCTCCGTTGCACGACGGTTTTCCGGCGGCGGGGGTGGCCAATCTGGAGAAATTTCTTGGTCACGCCTGTTTCTGGCCGCGTCCGGCGGCCGCCGTTTCCCTCCCACCGCGCCGGGAGGTGTCGGGTGGGCTGGCGCTTTTTTTGCGCTCCCTTCCGGGATCTTGGCGAAGCTGGTTGCTGCTCAAGCTTCTGCGTCAAACCGGCCAGCCCCTGCCCGCCTTGGCGTTTCAATTGGGAACATTATCCAATTGTGCGCCTCATTTATTGGCGGCACTTGCTGCACAATCATGGCAGGTGGTGGTCTTGATCCAATCCAGCTCGATCAGCTGGTTTGACTTTCTGCCTTCCCATTTGGCGAAGGTGGTTTATTTCCACGACGTCCGCACGGACTACCTGCCGCGTGGCAACGGAACTCGCCCTGCTAAACCTTTCTCGAATCGGGATTTCACAGGCGTTTTCCGGGAGGAGTCGAGGGCATGCGCGGAGGCGGAGGCGGTTGGCTTTGTGTCCGACCTTGACAAGGAACGCGCCCAGAAATTGTTCGACGGATCAGCGGAGCGATGCGTGGCGCCCATCCCAATTGATACAGATTATTTCGTGCCCGCTCCGGCCGGGTGGCAGCGCCCCGCCGAGCCGATCGTTTTGTTCACCGGCCATCTCGGGCATCCGCCCAATGTCGATGCGGTCCAATATTTCCTGCGCGAAGTTTGGCCGCTCGTCCTCGCGGGGCGTCCGGACGCAATTTTCGAAGTCGCCGGTGCGTTTCCTCGCGATGATTTACGGAGATCCTGCGACTCCATCAAAGGAGTTCGACTCGTAGGGAATGTTCCGGACATCCGACCGCATTTTTGGAACGCGCGGGTCTATGTGATTCCGATGAGATACGGCGGCGGGGTTCGGCAGAAAATCTTTGAAGCCTGGTCGATGGGCATTCCAGTGGTCGCCACCCGGATGGCCGTCGAGGGCACCCGGGCGCAGGACAGCATCAATTGCCAACTGCGCGACGACCCGAGCGAGTTCGCGAGCGAAGTGCTTCGCCTTCTTGAGGTGGATGCTCCCCGCCTGGTGGTAGAATCGGGTCGGCAAACCGCCGAGACGTTTAATTCCATCGGCGCCGCGGCGCCGCAGTTTCAGAAAATTGTGGAAAGAGCCCCGGCGATTAAACGCACCCGGCCATTTAGACTCCTCTTCGATTTGCGCTGGATGACAATCGGACGGGCCGGCGGGTTGGAACAACTGGCTCACGAACTAATTTCCTCGATCGCGCAACTGGACCGGCGGAACGAATATCGTTTTCATTGTCCGCGGAGCACCTATTGGGAATGGGCCTTCCCTCCCTCGTTCCGACAGAAGCCCATCTTTTGTGACGAGAACGAGTCGCGCGCGGAGGCGCTGCACTCCGGCCTGGTCAACGGCTTGGCGAAGAGTCTGGGCGTCCCGCCATTGATGACTTCCCCAATGCGGGCGCTGAGGGCCTACCACAAAATGGATTTTGACCTCGTTCATTCGGTTTGCAGCTATATTCATCCGGACCTCGCCGCCTTCCCAAACGTGCTTACGATGTGCGATCTGCAGCATCGCCACCATCCCGAGTTTTTCACCACTGCTGCCTTGGATGAACGCGAGCGGCTCTACCGAATTTCATGTGAAAGCGCCCGGCACATCCTCTGCATTTCCGAGTTCACGCGCCAGGACATTCATCGCACCTACGGCACTCCATTGGAGCGAATGTCCACCGTCTGGGTCATTCCAAGTCGGACGGTACACCGATTGGTCGCGTTGGGAGAGCGACGCGACATTCTTCTTCGCTTCGGACTTCAGCCGGGGCGCTATTTCTATTTTCCAGCACATCCTTGGCCACACAAGAATCATGTCCGGCTCATTGAAGCGTTCAAACTTGCGATGGAAGATTTGCCGCGGGACGTCTCGCTCGTGCTGACCGGAAAATCATTTCCGGTCGATCACCCAGTCTTGGCGACGATCGCACGGCTCGGCCTGGCCGAGCGCGTGCGACATCTTGGATATCGTTCTCCGCTCGAGGTCGCTGCCCTCTACTCCGGGGCCATGGCTCTCGTTTTCCCGTCCTTGTTTGAGGGTTTTGGCATGCCCGTGGCTGAGGCGATGATTGCCGGAATTCCGGTGGCGTGTTCAAACTCCACTTCGTTGCCCGAGATCGCCGGTCCGGCGGCCCTCTTGTTCAATCCGCTGGACGCGGGGGAGATCGCGCAATCTCTCGTGCGCCTTGCTCATGACGGCCGATTGCGGTCGGAGCTTGTTGAATTGGGCAATGCCCGCAAGCTACTCTTTTCCGCCCGCCGGAGCGCCATTCAGACGATGGCGGTTTACCACCGAGTCTTTCAGGAATACTACGGTCCCCACTAAATCATGGCTGGCCCACCCTTCATTTCGATCGTCGTCCCGTCCCTCAACCAAGGGAAGTACCTGGGCGAGACGCTGGCCAGTCTGTCGGCCCAACGCTACCCCAACCTTGAAGTCATTATTCAAGACGGTGGCTCGACCGATGGATCTGTCGATATTGCTCGAAGGTTCGCCGAACAGGACCCGGCTTGCTTCAAGCTATCGGTCGAGAAAGATCGCGGCCAGGCTCACGCTCTGAACCTCGGTTTCGCCAAGACCCGCGGAGAAATTCTCGGATTTCTCAATTCTGACGATACACTTTTCCCCGGCTGCCTGGACCGGGTTGCTCGTGAACTGGATCCCACGCAGGGACGCCACGTGGTTATGGGACGATGCCTCTTTACCGGTGAGGATTCACCCTACGTGGGCGTTGAGCATCCCAGCGAATGGAACAGTTTCTATGATCACCTGGCAATCTGGGAGCGGGGATACAATACCGTTCCGCAGCCGTCTGTATTTTGGTCCCGTGAAGTTTGGGAACGTTGCGGCGGATTCGACGAGCAGGAATCTCACGTCTTGGACTACGATCTTTTTTGCAAAATGAGCCGATACTATAGGTTCCACAAGATCGATGAGCTCTGGAGCACCTATCGGATGCATCCGGCATCAAAGAGCGCTCAGCGCACCGAGTCGGATGTCTTGAATTTGACGATCGCCGCCAGTCGCAAGCACTGGGGGTATTGGTGGGAGCCGATTCGATGGAGATGCTCCTTCTCCCACTTGCGGTATCGCCGTGACAACCATGAACGCGCCCGACATCACGCCCGACGAGCGGAAGACGCCGTCGCCGCCCGCCACTTTGGCGCCGCGTCAATCGAGTTCCTGAGCACGGCTGCTCGATCGCCGAGAATGGCGTGGCATCGTCTTCTGTTGCCACATCTAAAGGCGGTGGGTCTACTCAGCGTCAAGCACGCCGCGTTCACCAAGCGGGCGTACGCGGACAAATTCACGGGCAAGCACGCGGATTCCTGGATCGGCCCCTTTTATCGTGAGGAGCGAACGTTCCCGGTTGACGCCAAAAGGCTCATTGTCGTCGTCGAACACAAAGGACCCCATGGTGGAACCCACCGGCAGGTCACGGTCCGCCTGTATCTCGATGGTCAATTGGTTGCGCAGCAGTTGCTGGCGAAGGCCGCCCAGTTTTCGCTTGTCGCCGACGTCTCGAAACACGCCGGCCGCAACTGCATCATCGAAATCAAGTCGTCCTCATTTTTTGTTCCTCATTTGGCAACCGGCGAGACGGACACCCGGCAGCTCAGTGTCCTCCTCCTGGATATACTTACGACTGACGATTGAAAGCTAGCAAGGACGGGCCAGCGCGAAATCTCCGGCTTAACATTAGCCGATTGCGCCTTTCAAGAAAGTTGGAGAGAACCCTGTTGTTCGCTTACAACCAGGTGCGACCACCAGAATCCCGACCTTACCACGTCTCGGATGAACTTTACTGACCTTTTCTTTCTGGCCTATTTTCTCCCGGGCTTTCTGGTGGTTGCCCGTTTATTGGCTAGAGGAGGCTTTGCGCTTTCATTTCGTCTTCTCCTGATTGGAACGACGTTAATTTTTTATGGGTTCGAAAACGCGTCCTGGCTTTGGATTTTCGCGGCGGTCATATTGCCGGCCTATGGTGCCGCCTACGCGCTTTCGCGGTCGCAATCCGAGATCTCCCGGCGCTTGTGGCTGGCGGCCGGCGTCGCGACTTGCCTGGCTTCACTTGGTGTATTCAAATATCTCAACTGGCTCGCGTTGCTTTTGCCCACCATCGCGCCATTCCAAGCCTGGGTCGTACGGGGTTTCGGGGAGGCCGGCCTCATTGAGCTGCCGCCGGGCATCTCTTTTTACGTCTTTGAGGCAATCAGTTTCCAAGTCGACGTCTATCGAAGACGCTTTGCTTTTCCACGCTTTCTTGATTACGCCAATTTCATATGCCTGTTTCCTCGGTTTATTGCCGGGCCGATCGTTCGATATACGGACGTAAGTTCCCAGATCGCTAAATGGCCCGGGATGCAGTTGCACCGGGGCCTGTTGCTGTTTGCCATTGGGTTTATTCTGAAGATCTCGTTTGCGGACCAGTTTGCGAAGTTTGTGCCGTACGCATTCGAGACCGTCCGGCCGGATTTTCTTCAAGCCCTAACGGGCAGCGTTGCCTATTCGTTTCAGCTCTATTTTGATTTTTGGGGCTACTCAGTGATGGCGATGGGAATTGGCTTGTGCGTGGGCTTCTCCTTTCCGGACAATTTCCTTCGCCCGTATGCCGCGATTAGCATCACGGACTTCTGGCGCCGCTGGCACGTGACCTTGTCGTCCTGGCTGAGGGATTATCTTTATATCCCGTTGGGTGGCAATCGCCGCGGGAAGTGGCGGCAATATATCAATCTCCTTCTCACGATGGCGCTTGCCGGTCTCTGGCATGGTGCAAGCATCGTGTTTGTGCTTTGGGGACTATATCACGGTGTGCTTTTAGTGATTGAGAAACTTCTGGGCGTGGAACACGTCGAAAGGACTTTGCTCCGCCGTCTCATGCGAGTCTATTGTTTGATCGCAGTTCTGGTTGGGTGGGTCTTGTTTCGCGCGAATTCGCTTGGGCAGGCTGTTGATGTGATGGGAGGGCTATCAGGCCAGCACGGCTTCGGGCCTCGCTTCAATTTCCTATTTTTCGAGCGTCACTTGTTCGCCCTCGGTCTAGTACTGGCGGGTGTTCTCTTCTACCTATTCGGTGAGCGGAAGCTTATGACGGGTCCGAGTAGCGGTTTGTTGAATCGGGAGTTCTCCGCCGCAGAAGCATGGATCATCCATGGTTGTTTTATTTTTTCGCTATTGGTGCGCTTTGGTGAAGACGGCGTGCCCTTCCTCTACTTCCAATTCTGACAAGTTGGCCCGCGAATGATCTCCATCGTTAAATCCCTGCCCGCTCCCTATCTCTACGGTTCACTCGTGGTGATCTTTCAGCTGGGAGCATGGTTTCTGCCGTTCCCGAGATCGCCCATGGAGGGCGTTCCGAGGCCGGCGGCGGCAAGGTTTCCTACGCTAAGGTTCCGCCATCTGGCGGCTCCATTGTCACACGCCGAAGCGAGAATTGATGTCGTGGAGTTGCGACGCTCGCTGCTGCGTCTTCCGATTTCAGATTTAATTCGCCGGACAAGCAATTCGCTTCGCCTCGCCCTTGGACAAATGCCCGGCTGGGTCTTTCGCTCCGGAGAAGCGCTTTACTTGCAAAATGAAATCCCCCTTTCCGAGGGATGGACCCCAGACAATCGCCGGTCGGCCGAGGCGGCGGTAAAGACGATCGCCGACCTTAACCGAAGATTCGCGCTCGAAGATTGGAAATTGATCCTCGTACTCGTGCCCAGCAAACTTTCCATAAACCGCGACGCGGTCTCATGGCCACTCTTGGAATCTGACCCGTTGACGCGTCGTCCGCTCGCCGCGGATCGCAGCGACGAGGTTTCAGACTGGCTCTTTGAAAATCTGCAACGTCAGGGCGTCATCTGTGTCGATATGCGCGAGGAGTTTCGGGCGGATTCCAGGTCAGGTGATCTGTCTCGCACGATTTTCCCGGCCGGCGAAAGTCACTGGTCTTCGTACGCAGTCGGCTTGGTCGCGGATCGGGTCGCGCAGATCCTCGCTGGGTTCGGACTCGAAACCCGGCCGGCGGGCTCTCTAGAAAATGCGCGTATCTACAGGCTGTCCGCCGACATTGCGGATCGACTTGATCATCTTTCTGGCTGGCCGAGGTGGCTGAAGCGA
>JBBRDU010000101.1:0-11062 GCA_038203615.1 Chthoniobacterales bacterium | reverse complement strand
TGACACGAGCGAGGAAAACTATGCTTCACGCTGGAAAGCAAACGTTGGCGAGATCGAGAAGTTCGTGCGGAAAAAGCGAATCATGACGCTGCCGGATCCGCTCACGTTGGTGGTCGACCGGGCGCCGGCCTATTTTGTTGGTCAGAGTTTTGGCGGGGTCCAGAATCAAAAACTCAAAGAGCTTGCGATCACCGTGCACCGGAACGCGCAACTCTTCGTCATGATAACGAATGTTTGGCTCAATCGCAGCCCAGGGACAGCGTGGCATGCGTCCGAACTTCTAAGGTTGAGTTCCATAAGGAACAAGAGGCTTTCCCGCCATCATGGCATCGACGTGCCGGATCGTCAGAGATGAGTGGTTGAAGCCGAGGAGAGGAAGCATTCCATTGTCTGATGCCGCTGCGTCTCGATGTCTGGAGCGATTACGTTTGCCCGTTCTGTTATCTGGAGGAGCCGGTGCTGACCAAAATGCGGGAGGAGTTTGGCGATCGGCTCGCGGTGCAGTGGCGGGCGTTTGAGTTGCGCCCCGTTCCTGTCCCGACGCTGCCGCCGCGCGGCGATTATCTGGTCGATATCTGGGACCGGGCCGTTTACCCGATGGCGCGTGACCGCGGAATGACCTTGAAGCTTCCGCCCATGCAACCGCGCAGCCGATTGGCGCTGGAAGCGGCGGAGTGCGCGCGGGAGCACGGGCGTTTCGATGCGATGCATGCCGCGATCTTCCGCGCCTTCTTTGAGGAAGGTCGCGACATTGGTCAAAAGGAAGTGCTCCTCGACCTGGGCGAATCGTGCGGACTGGAGCGTGACATACTCGAGCGCGCCCTAAGGAGTGGTCAATATCGCGAGCGGGTGTTGAAAGATGAAGCGCTTGCTGGCGAGCTGGGTCTTTCCGGAGTCCCGGCAATGCTTCTGCGCAAAGATGACGAACCGCTGGAGGCCGCGCGTCGTCTGACAGGCGCGCAACCGGAGGCGACCCTCCGTTCCGCCATCCGACAGCTGCGTTAACAAGCCGCCGGCTGCGCGGCCAGCTCAATCAGTTAACATTTATGCAGTCGCCTTGGTGCGACGATAATGATCAACTGCTCGTCAGTTGTGAGACGTATCCCCATCTTGCTCAGCATCGCCGCTCTGGTCCTTTCCGCATTAGGCGTGCTCATCTTCTGCGAGGTGATCCGGCCGTTTCGCAATATGTCCGTAGACGGGCCGATCGCGCTCAGCTCATGGGGCCTGGGGGCGGCGCTCGGGATCTCGTGTTTCTTCCTTAAAGGCCGCTCGACTACGCTTAGCGTGATCAGCGTGGCGGCGAACATTCTGCCGCTCCTGGCCGCACTGGCTCTGCTCTGGGCAATCTCGCACAGCAATTTCGCCTGGCACTAGGGCTTCGGCCTCCCGGAAGGGCCGATCCTATATTTTACTGGCACAGTTCGCGTTGGTCCGCTGGTCGAGGCGCGCGAACCGAGACGTGTCAATGGTGCAAGGGTCACCTTCGAGCCGAGTGCCTGGACCGGCTGGCATATACATCCACTCGGTCAGTCGTTGATTGTCACTTCGGGTCTTGGGTAGGCACAGCTTCGATGATTGCACGGCCACCAAAGCGAGTCGTCGGGCACGACATCGGCCTGATGGTGGCTTGCGCCTGCACGATGCAGTTTCCGATTGAGGCGGAGAAGTTGGTGCCCATGGATGCATTTGGTTAGTCCAGCAACTCGACGGGATCGCCTTTGCGCATGATTCCTTCCACGAGCACGGCGCCATAAACACCAGCCATGCCGTTGTGGGCTTGCGCGACTTTCTTCAGCAAGGCCGGCTCTTTCTCTGCGGTATCGGGATCGAGCGTGATCATGATGCAGCGCCCATCGCGCTGCAGGACCGAGACGACCACTTTCGATCCCATGCGCAGGGAGCGGCCAACGTACTCGTCTTCGGCGAAGCCATCAGGCGACTCCAGATCCAGATAGATGTTGGCCCGGAAGCGGCGCTTGTCGACCGCGCGGCCGGTTTCTTCGCCCAGCTTCTCCGCTGTCTGCACGGCAAAGATCGACAAAGGCCGGCAATCGGTCAGGGCACGCTCCGAGCGAAGGAGCGTGATCTGATGCTTCTCTTCCATTCCCTGCCGCAAGGTCTCGATCAATTCGGGGTCATCGATCGCCAGGGCGTCTCCCGCTGGCGTTTCTACGTCGACCATCAAGGCTTCCGGTTTCGCGTAAAGAGGAGTGAGCCCGGACGCCAGCTTTTCCGCCTCCGTCAGGTTGATCGGACGTGCCGCCTGATCAGGCTGACGGAAACGCGGCCGATATCGCAGCATCTGCCGTTGATCCCGCGCGGTAAAAAATGGAAATCCCTTTGGACTGGCCGAGGTGGCGAAGGCAAAAACCCGATCGCCGTAGATGCCGGCGTAACCTGCGAAAACTTCGTCCAACTCCTCACCGCGCATGCTCTTTACCGGATAACGCCAGAGACTTTCGATCGTTCCGATAATGCTCATTGGGGCTTCAGACGCAGAGAAGGAAAAGTTAGGAATTAGAAAGTAGAAGATCGCGCGCGTGGCAGCCAGCCGGAAAATCGGATCAAATGAGAAAAACAGGAAAAGACTTGGACAGGATTTACGGGATTAACCGGATTCATTCTGAGTGGAGAAGGAGAGGGATTAAATTTGGAAGGCAGGAAACCAGGAAAAGATCTGGACGGAGAACTAGCAGATTAGGAAAGCAGGCGCGAGAGGGAGTGGGCCTGGATGCCAGGAAGCCAGCAAAGAATTTGGACGGAGAACCATGGATTCAGGTCTTCCTTCCTGCTTTTCTGCGTTCCTGATTTATTTTTGGGGCGGCGGGAGTTCTTCAAACTGCCCGCGCTCGCGGTTTTTCGGACGCGGTCCCAGGGAAAACATTTGCCGTTCATGGCGATGTAAACTCCGGCGGGGAGCGCCTGCACCGCGACGTGAAATATCGCTTCGTCATCGACATGGCGTCGCTCAAGGAGACGGCCTAGGAGCAAGGCAAGGGAGACCAGGTGATGTCACGGATTATTCGTTTTCATCAATCCGGCAGACCGGAAGCAGGAAGAAAGCAGAATGGATCGAACGGGGCGAGCGACATAGAAGGTAGCGCCGCCCACCCCAGCGTCGTCGCGTTGGGCTTACCCATAAATAACTAACGACAGACAATTCGCAGCGCCAATGCGTTACGCGGTCTACTGCTTGTCGTAGAAAGCCTTGCCTTTGAATTTCTTGCCGTTGGCGTCCGTGCCGTTCACAGTCACGGTCCGTGATTTCCCGTCCTTTGCTACGGTGATCGTGCCCGTCCAAGTTACTTTGCCGTCCTTCATCGCCGTGATGTCGTTGGTGTGATCGTTCACCATCTTGTACATCACCGCGTTGTAAGGCAGGTTTCCCTTCACCGGATAGATTTTCCCGTCGAATTTGCCCACCCACACGCTGTGGGTCGGCTTCCCGTCCTTATCCACGCCCTCCACCGTCAACTTCGTCTTGTCCCCCTGGGCCGCGTAAGTCACGGTCGTATTCTTGCCCATCCCGGGCGGCATCTTCGACTTCGCTTCGTTCAGTTTCCATGTGCCCATGTGTGGATTGCCCGCGAGACAAAGTGCGGTCGCTGTAAAACAGAGCGCCAGAGTTCCTATCATCGTTCGAGTTTTCATGGCGCGATTCTGAGCAGGAATTTCGTTAACGGTCAATCCTATCAGGAAAGAGCCCGCTGGCCGACCCTCTGCCGACGTGTGGGAGTTCTGCGCGCGCGAAACCTACAAACCCAGGACGACAGCTTTGGTTTGGGTGTAGAGATCTAAGGCTTCGCGGCCCATCTCGCGGCCCCAGCCGGATTGCTTGTAGCCGCCGAAGGGAAGGGCTGCATCGAGCACATTGTAGCAGTTGACCCACACGGTGCCGGCCCTCAGTTCGGCCGCGATGCGATGCGCTTTGGCGATGTCGCGTGTCCAGACGCCAGCGGCCAAGCCGTAAGGGGTTTGGTTGGCGCGCGGAATCAATTCCTCCGGTTTGGTAAATGCCTCCACCACCACCACCGGGCCGAAAACTTCTTCCCGGACAATGCTCATCGTTGGATTGACGCCCTTGATGACGGTCGGCTGGACGAAATAACCGCGCTGGCCCGCACGGGTTCCGCCCGTCACGCAGGAGGCACCTTCTTGCTTGCCTTCATGCAGGTAGCGGGTGACCCGCGCCAATTGTTCTTCTGAAACCAACGGACCCATCTGGGTATGGGCGTTCAAGCCGGGCCCGAGTTTGATCTTTTTGGCGTGCTTGGCCACGCCCGCTACGACTTCATCGAAGATATCTCGCTCGACCATGAGACGAGAACCGGCACAGCAACATTGGCCGTGGTTGAAGAAGATGGCGTTGGCCGCGCCCGCAATGGCGGCGTCGAGGTCGCCCACATCCTTGAAGATGATGTTGGGAGATTTGCCGCCGAGTTCGAGACTGACTTTCTTGAGGTTCCCGGCGGCCGCGTGGACGATTAATTTGCCCACTTCGGTCGAACCAGTGAAAGCAATCTTGTCCACATCGGGGTGCGCGGCCAGCGCGGCGCCGGCGGTTTCACCGAGGCCGGTCACGATGTTAACGACGCCTTCCGGAAGGCCGGCTTCGAGAATCAGTTCGCCGAGGCGCAGGGCAGAAAGCGGCGTTTGTTCAGCCGGTTTGAGCACGACGCAATTTCCGGTGGCGAGAGCGGGCCCGAGTTTCCACGCCGCCATGAGCAGCGGGAAATTCCATGGAATGATCTGGCCAACTACACCGACCGGTTCGCGCAGAGTGAAGGCATGAAAACGCGCACCGGGCGCGTAGGGAACGCTGATCGGGATGGTGTGTCCTTCGATCTTGGTGGCCCAGCCCGCCATATAATGAAAGAGGTCAGCCGCGAGCGGGATGTCGGCCACGCGGGCCACGGCGCGAGGCTTGCCGTTATCGAGCGACTCAATCTCGGCGAGCTCATCGGCATGCTCCAGGATCAGGTCGCCAATGCGCCAGATGAGTTTGCCGCGTTCACTGGGAGTGAGGCGGCGCCATGAGCCCGTTTCGAAAGCACGGCGCGCGGCGATCACGGCGCGGTTGATGTCTTCTTTGTGACCGGCCGGAACGCGGGCGATAACCGTCGCGTCGGCGGGGTTGAAGACATCGAACGTCTTGCGGGATAGGGAGGGCACCCATCTGCCGCCGATTAAGTTTTGTTTGGGTTTGGCCAGCCAGCTGGTCACGCGGGCACTGACAGCGGGCTTGGATCGTTGGGTTGGCGCGCGGCCGTTCCCGTTGTCGAGATGAGATGTTTTAAGCGGGCGGCTGCTGAGGCGCCGATGAGAAGTCGTCTTCATACATTTTGTTAGGAGTGTGCGTTATCTGGAAAGGCTTCATTCTCAGTTTCATTTTTATCCTGAGAACGGGCTCATGTAACGCTTTCTTTTTGGATGAACTGGGAGTGGCCCGGCGAGTGGGATGGCTGCGATTTTGGCCACTGAAGGGGCGAGCTTCGGAGAGTGGGAAAGAGCAGACGCGAACTTCTAACGACGAACCGGCGCCAGGCGACTGTTTACGCTCCGTGCACGATTGTCTGCACCCCGGCGAGCAACCGTTCCACTTCTTCGGGTATGGTGTAGCAAGCACACCCGGCGCGGACCAACCCGTCTGCCGTTTGCCCTAAACGCTCGACCACTGTCGTGGCGTAGAAGTCGCCATGGGAAACGAAAACGCCGCGCTCCGCCAATTTCTGGGCGACCGTGATGGACGGCACGCCGTTTACCGTGAACGCAATCGTCGGCGTCCGCGCCGTCCCGGGCGGTGGCCCGTAGAGATGGACACGCCCCATTTCCGACAAACCGTTCCAAAGTTGCGTGATCAAGGCGCCGCCTCGCTCATGAAGTTGCTCGAACGCCGCGCCCAGGCGTTCCCGCGCCGTTGCGCCCGGAGCGAGCGAGGCGAGGAAGTCCACCGCCGCGCCCGCGCCCGCGATTCCCTCGTGATTCTGCGTCCCGGTCTCAGCCCGTTCCGGCGCAGACTCGGGTGCGGGGGCCAGTTTCGGAAAATCGAGCGAGCCGAGCAGCTCCTGCCTGCCGTAGAGAATTCCGATGTGCGGTCCGTAGAACTTGTAGGCTGAGCAGCTAAGGAAGTCGCAATTCCAATCGTGCACATTGACCAACGCATGCGGAGCGTAATGCACGGCGTCGACAAAAACCTGCGCGCCTGTGGCGTGCGCCATTTCCGCGATGCGTCGGATGTCATTGATCGTCCCGAGCGCGTTTGAAGCCGCTCCGATGGCGACTAGTTTGGTGCGTTCGTTGAACTGCCGGGAAAAATCTTCCAAGTCCAGCTCACCGGTCTCAGGAACCATTTTCACCGTGCGCACTTTTACGCCGCGGTCTTTTTCCAGGGCCCGCCAGGGCGCGACATTGGCATGGTGATCCAACTCCGTTACCACAATCTCGTCGTTGCGTTGGTAGCCGCGTCCGAGCGCGCGCGCGAGGTGAAAAGTAAGCGTCGTCATGTTGGCGCCGAACGCAATTTCATGCGGCGCGGCGTTCAGGAAATCGGCCAGGGCGCGCCGGGCCGACTCGATGATCGTGTCGGTCTCCTCGCTGGTCGGATAGGCCCAATGCGTATTGGCGTTGTGACGGTAAAGATAATCGCTCATCGCCTCTACCACTGCCCGTGGAACCTGGGTGCCGCCGGGTCCGTCGAAATAGGCAACCGGATAACCGTTATGGGCGCGTTGCAGAGCGGGGAAAGCGTTTCGGATTTCTTCCGATGAAAGGAGCGAGGCGTGGGCCAGGGTGGCAGTCATTACGGAAGTCTATCAGCGCTACGCCAGAAAAACAGGGGAGCGCACGCGCCCTCGCGTGCGGGCGATGACGCCCCCGTCAGCGCGGACTTCATCTTACGCGCAGCGAGCTTTGGCCATTCAGACAAAGTTCATTTTGGCGGGGGCGCCAAAATCCGCACGCGAGGGCGCGTGCGCTCCCCGAGCCGCTTAGGGCAACGCCGTTGATGCAGAGAGCCCTATCGAAACTTTCGCTGCCGGGATGTTAACGGCCGAAGCGGGGAAGACGTCCATTCGATTCCTCGTAAGCGGCGCCGACCGAGATATGGAAATGTTCATTGCCGACCTCGCCCTGGATGTAAGTCGCAAAATCGTCGCCACCGAATTTTCCGCTCGAATGTCCGTAGAACATGCCGACTTCCCCGCCGGAATAAATCCGGTCGAGCTGGGAGACGGCCACTTCTGCTTCAGGTGACTCTTTCCCGGATGTTGTCTGGGAGGCCTTGGTTTTTTGGGCGAGCGCGGGGCGCAAGTAGGCGACTGGAAACAGATCGATCGGCGTCGTGCCCATGCGGCCCAATTCGGTCGAGAGAGGCAGACGGCGTCCATCCAAAAGGGTCAGCAGCGGGAAGTCATGAATCAAAACAGAGCTGTCCACCGTGCGGAAGAGATCTTTCGGATAGAGCGTCAGGGCGGCACGCGTGTCTGTCTGTTGCGCGGCCAGGGGAAGACAAAGACCGAGAAAGCCGAGGAGGGCAAAGACTGCATGCTTGGTCATGAGAGAATTCACAGCCGAACCGCCGCGAGCGCCAGCGAAATCTTGTGTCGGACGATGGCTGACTTGGAAAGGTAAAATGAGACCTAACCGCAGATTGCGACGATCTACCCGCGACCAAGTAGAAGCGGCATTCCTGCCGCTTTTTTAATGGATACGCGGCTAGGAAGCCGCGTCTACTTGCCTGGGATGAATCGCCGGGGAGCGCGAAATTACTTCTTCTCCTCGTTTTCGGCGGGCATCTTGGTCGCCTGCCAACTGGCGGCCTGCCATTTGCCGTGGCGCTGGAGGAACGTGCCGGTGTTCAGGTAGTTCGCGATCTCGGTCTTTCCGCCTTTGGTGGTCGTGCCGACGAGGCGGAAGGCGACGATCGCGGTGGTGCCGTATTGGTGAACGCGAATGTCTTCCGCCGTGAAGACGGTCTGCTCGTCGTTCGGCTGGGAAGTCGCAGCTTCTCCGCGGACGTCGCGCATGATATCGGCTTTGCCGATGCGCTTTCCGGACGAGGTGGTGTAAATGAGGTCTTCCGCCCAGAAGCGATCGTGCATGGCGGTGTCGTTATGCGAAGCGCCGGCCAGGAAGTCTTTCAGGAGGGCGGTCAATTTCGCGGCATCCGGTGCGGACGGCGCGGGTGCGCCTTGTGCGAAAGCGGCGAAGGGAAGAAGGCTGAGAGCGATGAAGGGAAGGAAGAGCTTTGGGTTCATAATTAAGAAATAATCAGAAGCAAACATTCAACGCTCAACGTCCAAGTCAGAAAAGCCAAGAAGCACTGATTTAACCGCGGATTGCGCGGATAACACGGATGAAGATGAATTCGGATCGCCTGATTCCTGGTCTTCGTGCTTCTCAGTCGCTTATCCGTGTTATCTGCGTAATCCTCGATGAAATTCCAAATTTACGCCTTGCCGCCGAAGGTGACGTGATCGTCCAGGTCGAGGTAATCGAACCATG
This sequence comes from Chthoniobacterales bacterium, assembly GCA_038203615.1. GTDB lineage: Bacteria > Verrucomicrobiota > Verrucomicrobiia > Chthoniobacterales > UBA10450 > JBBRDU01. The sequence goes on along the minus strand of JBBRDU010000101.1, from coordinate 2,557 downwards.
TTTTTACGTCCTCGCGCGTCTTGCTGATGTCGCCGACGCGTTTGGTGAAAAACTCCAGCGTTTCGACGTCGCCATCCGGGCCGCGCTCGCTGAGGTAAGCGCTCCATTGCTGAATTTCCCACGGGGTGCGCTTGTGGGGAGCGTTTTCACTAATCCACGTTAGGATTTCGCCGTCGCCTTTCCCCGTAGCGAGTTCCGCCTTGAGTGACTCTTGTGTGATCCCGGTAAAGCGGAACCAATGATGGTCCATCGGGTTGTTGTATTTGTATTCGCCCGCCGTTTCGGCGATTTCGGCGCGGCCTTTATCGAAAATGCGGGCAAGAACCACGTAGCCGCCGAGGCGGATCCGGGGACTGCGGGGTGGGCGCTGCGTGAGGTTGGGTGCGTGGTGCAAGGTTTCGCTCATAAGAGGAGAAAGGATTTACAGGATTGATTGGATGGGCGGTGAGGAAAGTTCGCACTGGGATCGCAAAGAACACAGAGGAATCATCCACAGATTAACGCAGATTCCCGACGGATATGTTTAGGCAGGATTTACAAGATTGACGGGATTGTTTCGGAAGGGCAAGGACACGAGTCCGGGATCCTGTAAAATCCCGTTAATCCTGTCATATTCTGTAAAATGGAGCGTCGGGCAATCACGCGGAAGAAGAAGAGTCGATTGACCGGAATTCAGGGCATCCCGACCGAGATGGTGTGGATTGATCAGGCGCCGTTGCGGCGCGCGGTCGCGGCGGATTGCACGGAGGCGATGGCGCGTTTGGAACAGGTGCGGATTGGCTGGCACCACTTCGAGCGCAAAGACAAGCCGGCTTTTGTGCGCTGGCGCGCCCGTGAATTCGGCGCGCTCCTCAGCAAAGCGCGCGACGTGGAGATTCAGATTCGCGACGCCCAAACGCTGATTCATGAAGTGGAAATGGAAATGCGGCGCGGCTTTCAGGATGCGCACAGTGCCTATCAGCGAGTCATGTTTCGGCGCGAAAATCCCGCGATCGCGGCGGCGGAGGAGCCGGAGGAATTTCCATTTCCGAAGCCGGGCGCGGCCCGGAAACTGAGCGACTTCGAGAAGGAATCTCTCTTCCAGGAGTGGGTGCAGAAATTTCTCGGCACGAATCCGGACAAGATGGATGACGATGCTTATACGACGACGTTCGAGGTGTTTAAGTCACATATGTTCTCCGGCCCGCGGGAAGAACCGCGGGTGGGGAACGCCGGACGGCCGGCGGAGAAGCGACGGGTGGCCGCGGACCCAATAAACGAGCAAGAAGCAGATGATGAACAAGAGGCAGCAGTCGACGTTCGAGTGAAGGAACTCTACCGCCGGCTGGTTCGGCGATTGCATCCGGATTTGCGCGCAGATGGAAGCGCCGACGTCTCCGCGCTTTGGCACGAGGTGCAGGAAGCCTACGCGGCCAGCGATGTGCCTCACATGAAAATTCTGCTCGCCCTCAGCGACATGCAGGCCAATGAGTTGGGCGACGAGACCAGTCTTTCCCAGATGCATTCTGTGTTAACGGAATTGAATCGATCATTGGACGCGCTCGAGAAGAGTCTACAGGAAGCGGAGGGCGAAGAGGCGTGGGAGTTTGCCCGGACCGGGCCGGATGAAGATTTACGGCTGCGCGTGGAGCGGCAGTTGAAACTGGATCTGGCCGCACGATGGCAGAGGCTTGAGCTCCTCGCCCGAACGATCGCGGACTGGGCCGGTGGGCCAATGGCGAACGTGAAGAGCAGAAAACGTCCAACGCTCGACCCCGAAAACCTATCGGGGCAGGCAGCCCAACGCTCAACGTCCAACTCGGAGAGAGCCTGGCGGTAGTGAATTTGGATGCAACGAGCGGCCTGCCTCTCCCGAACGATCGCGACGGCGCCCGTGAATGGATGGCGAATCCGAAGACAGGACAAGCGCGGGCAACCCTTCGCCCTCTCCCGATTCAACGATTCGGCCATCCCGTGCTTTAGTGTTTGATGCAGAAGAAACTTTTTGCCGAGCTCGGGCTCGCGCCGGAATTATTGAAGGCGATCGAGCGGATGGGATTCGAGGAGGCTACCCCCATCCAAGGCGCAGCCATTCCGGTTTTGCTCGAGGGGGCGGACGTGGTCGGACAATCGCAGACGGGCAGCGGTAAGACGGCGGCGTTTGGCATTCCGGCCATCCAATGTGTGGAAGCCGGCTTGCGCGCGCCTCAGGTGTTGATCCTTTGCCCGACGCGCGAGCTCGCCGTGCAGGTAGCGGAGGAGATTGCCAAGCTGGCTTTTTTCAAAAAGGGCGTGCGTGAGCTGCCCATCTACGGCGGACAATCCTACGAGCGGCAATTCCGCGGGCTGAGCGCGGGCGCACAAATCATCATCGGCACGCCCGGGCGCGTCATGGATCATCTCGAGCGCAAAAGCCTGAAACTCGACCAAATCAAAATGGTGATTCTCGACGAAGCCGATCGCATGCTCGACATGGGCTTCGTCGACGATATCAAGACGATCCTGCGCCAGGCCCCCCCCCAGCGGCAGACGGTTTTCTTCTCGGCCACCCTTCCGCGACCGATTCAGGAATTGATCA
>JBBRDU010000100.1:0-12037 GCA_038203615.1 Chthoniobacterales bacterium | reverse complement strand
GGGTGAGTTCGTCTGTCTGGTTGGCCCGAGCGGTTGCGGCAAGACGACGCTGCTTAACATTATTGCCGGATTGGAGAAGCCGGACAGCGGACGTGTTTTGGCGGATGGCAAAGCCGTGAAGGGTCCGGGGCGCGATCGGCTGGTCATGTTCCAGGAATCGGCTCTCTTCCCGTGGCTCGACGTTTTTGGGAACGTCATGTTCCCGTTGAAGTTGAAGCCGCAGCTGACGAACAAGGATCGGCGTGACGTGGCCAAGTATTACCTGGAACTGGTCGGGCTCACGCGTTTCGAGCATTCCAATATTCACGAGCTTTCTGGCGGGATGAAGCAGCGGGTGGCGCTGGCCCGCTCGCTCGCTCCCAATCCGCGCGTGCTTTTGATGGACGAGCCCTTCGCGGCACTCGACGCGCTCACGCGCGAACAATTATACGGTGATCTCCAGCGCATTTGGAAAGAGCGCAAAAAGACCATCGTCTTTGTGACCCACAACGTGCGCGAAGCTGCCTGCCTGGGCGATCGCGTGCTTCTCTTTTCGCCGCATCCGGGACGGATCCAGGAAGAATTCGCGGTCAACCTGGCGCGTCCGCGTGACATCAACAGCGTCGATCTGGCCGAGTACTCCACCAAGATCATGCGCTCGCTCAAGAGTTTCAGCGCGGAACGCATCGGGGCCTGACATGAGACGCTTGATTTCCGCCGTCGCGTTTTTCATCGCCCTGGTTTTTCTTTGGCAGTGGATTTACAGAGTAAAAAACCAGCCCATGTTGTTCCCGGCGCCCGGGCAGGTTTGGGATTATCTCAAATCAGCGGGGGAGGACGGAACCCTCTACCATGCCACGCTCGTCACGATGCGTCGTCTTCTGACCGGATACGCGGTCGGAATCATGGCCGGTCTTCCGCTTGGGCTTTTGACGGCGCGGTGGACCTTGTTGCAAGACACTCTCGGCGTCGCTGCGCTTGGATTGCAAACATTGCCGAGCATTTGCTGGGTCCCGTTGGCCCTTGTTTGGTTTGGGCAGACAGAATCGGCCATGTTGTTCGTGGTCGTGATGGGAACTCTCTGGTCGGTCATTATCGCGACTGAGACCGGCGTCCGGAATGTGCCTCCGATTTATCGCCGCGCCGCGCTCACCATGGGGTCGAAGCGTCTGCACATCTGGTTCAAGGTCATCCTGCCTGCCGCATTGCCATTCATCGTCAGTGGAATGAAACAGGGGTGGGCCTTCGCCTGGCGCTCCCTCATGGCAGCAGAGATCTTTGTGACCATTCTGACCGGCTTTGGGTTGGGACAGCTTCTGCAATTCGGGCGCGATCAGTCCGCCATGGAACAAGTTGTCGGAATTATGGTCGTCATCGTCGTAATCGGTTTGCTCGCGGATAAGATTTTCTTTGCGCCGATCGAGAAATTTTTGCATCGCCGCTGGGGCACGAGCCCCTAACGAAATGAAAATGCCTCACGCGAGCGACGAAACGGTGGTGACGCGGGAGATTACGATTATGAACGAGCTGGGGCTGCACGCGCGGCCAGCGGCTGAGTTCGCGCGGCGGGCCCGGGCTTTCCGGGCGGAAATCTGGATCGTGCGGGAAGGAAAACGTTTTTCCGCAGGCAGCCTGATCGAAATTCTGCGCGCCAATTTGGATCAGGGCGCCACCGCTCTGCTTGAAGCCAAAGGGCGGGACGCGGCGGCGGCGGTGGAACGGCTGGCGCGTTTACTGCACGAGTTTAGGGACTAGCAGAAGGGGAAAGCTTCCAATTTCAAGCACCAACATCCAGAGAACCTCCAACATTCAAATCCCAGGACATGCGGTCTGGTGCTCGTGTTCGGAGCCTGGATGATTGGTGTTTCTCTGGAGCTTTATTTAAGTGGCCGCGCCACCAAGATCCCGCTGTCGGTGCTGTAACGGGCCAGATACTTCGAAATGCGGGCATCCACCACCACATGTCCGGCGTTGTTCGGTGACGAAGCGTGCATGAAATGGAGACCATCGTTCAGGCGCAGGGCGAGGCCTACATGGGCGGTGGAATAAAGGCCGCCGCGGTCGCGTGAAATGATCCCGATGATGTCGCCGGTGCGCAGCTTGGACTCAATTCCCGCAACCTTGTTTTTGGGAATCTGGTAAAGCGGGTGCGACGAAACGCGCGCTTCCATGCGGGCGAGCGGGCCGAGCAAAGACTTGTTCGCGGCCAGGTAGCGATAGTGACGCCAGCCGATCGACATTTCTCGGGCGGAATGGGCGACGCTTCTTCCCTCCAACAGTGGAGTCAGGTCTTCGACCAAACCGCGCTGTTTGTTGTCGACCAGCCAGTCTTCCAGGTAATGCAGGCGCGAGAGATATTCGCCGGTGCACTGGCCTTCGCGATAACGATCAAGCTCCACGTAATGCAGCATCCGTTCCGGCGTCCAGTTTGCCTCCGGCTCATCCAGCATCCGGGCAAAGGCGAGGGAAATCTCAAAAAAGGTCCAGCAATCCATGCCGGTGAAATTCACGGAAGCCGCTTCCACCCGGTTGTCGATTTCGAGGGTGAAATGTTTGTAGCGTGTGCCGACGAGAGCCTGGCCCACGGTGCCCGTGCGTTCTCCGATCGGCAGTGCACTCCAGTTGTTCGACTTTGCCTGGGAGACGAGGCGGTTGAACTGGTCCTGCCCTTTAAAGACCCGGCCGAAAGGCAGGCGCATTTCGCTGGCCAGAGCAGTCGCGGCGAAAAGGAGAAGAGGGAGTGTAAATTTTAGAAAGCGCATGCCATGGATAATTGAATGCCGAATGGCCGGTTGAGCAACCTCGATCAAATGATTTCCTGGCGAGTGGCTTTATCTGCGGAGTGGACGGCGCAGCGCGCCGTCCCTACCACCGAATTGTGACGGCCGGTTCCTTGTTCAGGTCGGTCACGACCGCGTTCATGACGATATCGTGACCCTCCACGGGGACGGCTGGCAATACCTGGAAAGAGAAACAAAGGCCCAGCTTGAACGCTTTTTCCGCGCGTCCCGCCAGGAGGCGGTCGAAAAATCCGCCGCCTCGGCCAAGCCGGTGTCGGTCCTGCGAAAAGGCAAGGCCCGGCACAAGGATGAGATCGATGTTCTCGGGCAAGCGCAGGTCGGACTCGATCCGGGCGCTTTGTGGAATGGTCATGCAAGCGACTTTGCGCGCGTCGCAATCGAGTTTCAGCGGGGTGATGATGGGTTCGCTGGGTAGCGGGGAAAAAAGGAGGACGTTTTGCGCTTCGTTCCACTCCGTCATTTCCAAGACCTGCTCGCAGATCTCCTCGGAAAGAGACTGCCTGTCCTCCGCCGTCAACTGACGCAGTCGCTTGATCATTTCAGCCCGCAGGGTCGCCTTTTCCGCGCTTGGATTTAGATTCACCGGGCGAAAACCTTTGCTTCAACCGCGGTAGTTTATATCGTTCCGCGCAAGTGCCGATCCCTTTTTCGAAAAAGAGTCGACGAAACGTCGTTCGCCAGGCGCCCGAGAACACCGCGGAAAACAAGAGATCGACCCGGGTGAAGCTGCGGCCGCGGCCCGACTGGCACAAGCGCAATTACCTGACCAGCGTCCTGATTCCCTCGCTTTTTACCAAGCGGTCGGGAGATTACGCGCCTCCCGAATTCCCCACCCTGCGGGCCGGCGAAATTTGCGTCACCTGGATCGGGCACGCTTCTTTCCTCATTCAGACCCACCAGGTCAACGTCCTGATCGATCCAAACTGGTCGAAATGGCTCAAGGTGATCAAGCGGCTCAAGCAGCCGGGCTTCGAGATTCATCATCTGCCGGAAATCGATTTCGTCCTCGTCACTCACGCGCATTTCGATCATCTCGACCGCCGCACCCTGCGTCGCGTGGCCTCGGATCAACCGATCGTGGTGCCGATCGGAGTGGGGAATCTGGTGCATGACCTCGGGTTTCAGATTGTTCATGAACTGGACTACTGGCAAACAGTAAAGCTTGGACCGATCGAAGTGTCACTCACGCCGTGTTATCACTGGGGCGCGCGGTTCCTGGCCGATTTGCACCGAGGATTCGGCGGGTTTGCCGTCAAAATCGAGGGTCGGACTCTTTTTCACTGTGGCGATAGCGCCTTCTTTCCCGGCTTCCGCGAGATCGGCGAGCATTACGATATTGATATCGCCCTCTTGCCCATCGGTGCCTATGACGCGCCCACCGGGCGCGAGGTTCATATGAATCCGGAGGAGGCGGTTCGAGCGTTCACCGAACTGCGTGCCCGCACCATGGTGCCGATGCATTATGGAACTTTCCGGCTCGGCTACGAGCCGATGGACGAGCCTTTGCAAAGATTGCTGGCAGCGGCCCGCACCCATGGCATCGAGGAGAAGGTGCTGGTCATGACGGAAGGGAAGCCCGTGGTCCTCTAAGAATGAAGAAAACGCCGAACGCCCAGCGCCCAACGTCCAACGTCGAACTGAAAGGCTCTGCCTTTCTGGGGATTCGATGTTCGGCGTTGGACGTTCGGCGTTTTCTTTACTAAATGTCCGACGTGCGCTCCACGCGTTCGGAAATACTGGGCGCAGGCGGAGCCGGCCTGATCGTCGTCGCATTTTGTTTATTGCTTCTCTGGCATGATCCACTGGTTTTTTGGAACGACGATTACGAATTGTCCGTCCTGCCCGTCTTCGCCGACGTGGCCCGGGCCTGGAGCGAGTGGCATCTGCCGCTGCTGAGCCCGTATTCCTGGGTCTGCGGCAACCTGGCCGGCGAATTTCAATACGGCACGTTTTCCATTTTCATCAACGCCGTCGTTGTTCTGATTTGGAAGTTCCCGCTCGCTTTTGCTCAACAGGCCGCCGCCCTTTCCATATCGCATCTTTTTGTGCTGGCGGCGGGAGCATTTCTGCTGGCGCGGCAACGCCAGCTCACCACGCCGCTCTCGCTTCTGGTCGCATTGGTGGCGGCTTTAAATGGCTGGATGATTTGCTGGGGCGCGACCGATTGGTTCGGCGCCCTCGGCGCGTTTGCCTGGTTGCCGTGGGCCTGGTGGGGGATGGAGCGAGCCCTCCAGCGAGACCGCAGTCAATGGCGTTTCCTCTGGCCGGCTCCGTTCGTTTACTTGGTCGTGACCGGAGGATTTCCCTACACGGTCGTGATGCTGGTCCTGATCGCGGCGTGGTTGTTGGCCAGGTCGCTGATCGAGACGCGGAGCCTGAGTTCGTTGGTCCCTTTGATGTTCGGGGCGACGCTCGGGTTCGGCATGGCCGCGCCCGCCTGGCTGGCGTTATTCGATTACGTGCAGGGTTCGGGGCGGGCCGCCACGTCCGCGCTGGCCCACCGGCAATGGGTTGTACCGTTCGCTTCCCTGCCCGGATTCATTCTGCCCTGCTGGACTGTGAAGTGGGCCGACTTTTCCACGCGCTACCTGCCGCATCGGGCGGCTGAGCTGGCGGGCGGCCTGGTCCCGCCGGTGGCTTTGATTTCCGGCCTCTTGTATGGTGGACGAGAGCTGGTTAGGCGGATTCGATGGGAACTGGTGCTGCTGCTGTTGTTGCTCTGCCTCTCCATGCTCCCCAGCGCCGGCGTGTTTCGATGGAGCTTCCGCTGGTTGCCTCTTATCCATCTGGTCCTCGCTCTGTGCGCGGCGGAGGCGCTCTCTTCCGGCCCGGCCGCGCGATCCAAGGCGCCGGGTATCGTCGCTCTGCTTCTCGTCGGCCTGAGCCTGATCGCGATGCAGGTTTTGGGAACAGACGGGCCCTACGCATTTCCGCTTACGTGGATCCTGTTTGGGTTGAGCGGTCTTTGGGCTCTGACCGAAGTTTTGCCTGTGTCTTGGAAAGGTCGCTCGTGGATTCCGCTGGTTCTTACGTTTGCGGCTTTTCTCGCGACTTATCTGTGTATCCCACCCAATTGCGGCGTGCCCAAATACAACCTGGCGCCTTCTTTGCGCGATCCTTCTCCACTCGACTCGAAACGGCTTTATTTGAGCGTCTATCCGGAGGCTGAACAAACGTATCGCACGACGAACAAAGAAGGGCCGGTCGGTCAAATCGCCCGGCCCGGCAGCACCTCGATGTGGGCCGGATTGCGTTTCGTGAACGGATACAGCCCTATCCTGGCGGGAGGGGTGGCGCGCGAATTCGACTTTGCCATTCACGGCGAGATCGATCCGAGCGTGGGAGATTATCTGGTGCGCGACCAGGCTGGCCGCGCCGGCATTTTGGAACAGCTCGGGGTGGACGGGTTGGTGGTGGCGGAGGAACTCGACGTCGAGCCGCCCTCGAACGAGTGGGATCTGATTGTGACGAATGAGGAGGGGCGCGTTTTTCATCGGCGCGGACAGCCTTTTTCCACCGTGCGCTCGGTCTCCTGGGTCGATTCGTCGCCCGGTGAAGAATTCGTCACGGCCGCCTTGTCGGAGATTCATGATTCGCGGAACCGGGTGCAAGCCGAAGTGGACGTCCCGGCGGGCGACAGGCCGGCCTTGCTCACGTTTTCCCGGCCGTATTTTCGGGGCTATCAAGCCAGGGTCGGCCTAACGAAACTGGCGACCGGCTCTTATCGTGGATTGATTCCGACCGTCATCATTCCGCCGGGCACGCACGGGCGCCTCGTGCTCTCCTACCGTCCGGCCTGGCTGATTTACGGCGGGGCCGCCGCTGGGCTATGCGCATTGGTTTGGGCAGGCGCAATGATGGCGGCGATACGCGCTAACCCGGTGGGGCGAGACTCGGTCGAGCCGCCTTACATAGACGGAAATTCGACGAACGACTCTTAATAGACGTCGCGCTTGTAACGCTTGTCGCTCTTCAGCTTCTCGACGTATTCGTTGGCTTCCTCGACGCTCTTGCCACCCTGATCCTGGACGATCTTGCGCAGGGCCGCATCGACATCTTTCGCCATGCGGCGGGCATCGCCGCAAACAAAAAAGTGTGCGCCCTCGCCCTCGAGCCATTTCCACATTTCCGGTTCGTTCTCGAGCATCTTGTGCTGCACGTAAGATTTATCCGCCTGATCGCGCGACCAGGCGCAATCGAAGCGCGTTAAAATGCCGTCGCGCTTCAGTTCGTCCCATTCCTTCTTGTAAAAATAATTGCAGTGCTGGTGCTGCGATCCAAAGAAAAGCCAGTTCTTGCCCTTGGCCCCGACAGCCTGGCGCTCCTGTAAATAAGCGCGAAACGGTGCGATGCCGGTGCCTGGTCCCACCATGATGATCGGAGTGTTGCCATCCTCGGGCAGGCGGAATTTGGAAGTGTTTGGAAAAACCGGGATCGGCACGTGATCGGCGCGTTCCGCCAGAAAGGTGGAGCAAACGCCCCCGCGCTGCTTGCCGTGACTTTCGTACTTCACCACGTCCACGGTGAGGTGAACCTGTTCGGGATGAGCCTTGAGGCTCGACGCAATCGAGTAGAGACGCGGCTGCAATTTCGCGAGGGTGTCGACAAATTCCTGAGGGGCAATCTTGATCGACGGATGCTCGACGAGGAAATCAATCACTTCCATGCCCCAGAGGTAGCGATCGAGATCTTCCTTGCGCTCCGGGTCGAGAAGTTCATTTAACAAGGGGGCCGCGCTGGCGCGTTCCGCAATCATCTTTAGGAATTTCGGCGTTGTCTGGGTAATGCGGCAGTCGCGGAAAAGCGCTTCGCGCAACGTCGTCTCGCCTTTCGGTCCCTTCACCGGCTCGTCGCCTTTTGCGGAAATGGCTTTGAGGATGACATCGACCAGGAGCGGATCGTTGGTCGGCCAGACGGTCATGGAGTCGCCCGCTTCGTAACTTAAACCCCAGCCTCTTAAATCCATTTCGAAATGGCGGGTGTCTTTTTTCGAGCCTTCGCCGCAGAGACTCCGGTTCACCGCCATCTTTGCGGGGAAGGGATTGGCGCGCGTGTAGGGCGAAACGGAGGCGGCAGGCTTGGGAGAAGCGGTTTCAGTAGGCATGATCTTGGAGCAGCGTTCTATGAGCACCGAAAATTCTTGATTTGCATGGTGCGTCGGCGGTCATAGACCGCCGCTGCAGAAAAAATTTCTAACCGTCGTTGCCGATGGCGAGCGTGGGGCAAACTTCCAGCGCACGTTGCGCGGCGGCGTTTTCCTCGTCGCCTTCGGGTTGCTTGAAGAAATAAACGGCCGTTTCGTCTTCGTTATATTTCAGAAGGTTGGGAGCTTCATCGAGACACACACGGCATGGTGTGCAGGTGGTGTCCACATACCAGGGGCCCGCAACATTCTGGGGTTGTTTGCTTGCTTTGTCCGCCATGGGTTCTTTGTAACGCAGTTGGCCCGGTCGCGGCAATGTCTTTCTGGGGAGCGCGTAGACGCGGCGTCCAGTCACGTTTGGGTCTTGGGAGTGGCCAGCGGAGCGCTTGCCCTGCAACGGCTGCGAGGCTTTAGGAAGAAGGGAATTTCGTACGTACCGATTAACGGATTCGTGCGCCTTCGGCGCGGGGTTCCTAGCATCGTGCTCGGAGCGCCCGATCCACCTGCGCCAGTTTTCGCAGGAACAGCGGTGGAACGACCGCTCCGAGGGCGTTGTGAAAAGAAAAGCGCCAAAGGCGCTCAACGTGAGCGGCTCCGCCGCTTTTCTCGTCTAGCATCGTGCTCGCCTGCCAAGGCTACTCCGAAAGTGTGCGCGAGCGAGCGGCGCGCCAGGGGAGCGCCCGATCCACATCCTGTCCCGGTGGGGGCGAGACTCTGTCGAGCCGACCATGTCGCAGAACCACTTTAATAACCGCGCCGGAACAACTCCTTCAGCGGCGTGGGAGTCGGAATCGCGGTCGGTTCGACTTCCGGTTCCGCGGGGGAAAGCATGGGCACGGGCGCCGGGGTGGGGGTGGGCTGTGGAGTCAGGGTCACGCCGCCCTTCGTGCTGAGGACGCCGCCGGAAAGAGTGATGTCTTCCACGCGATAAATTCCGCCGGGCCGACGGGCTTCCACATCCTTGGCATCGACGGAACTGGAGCGGCGGTAAAATCGCGCCATCTCGTCGAGATGAAAGGGACGGGAGCCGCGTCGCCCGAACACGACGGTTTGCCCGCCGGTTTCATCGACTACGCGATCGCGCTCCAGTCCGCGCGAAACGCAGATGGCTTCGCCTTTCGTGCGGTAGGTCGCGATCAGCCTTGGGTTTGGGCGGGGACTAAATCCCTGCGCGCCCGGCACCGTGTCCGGCGAGATCAGCTGGATCACGCGCAAGCCGTTTTTGCCATCGGCCACCAGGGCGAATTCGGAGGCGCTGACGCTGCCAATCTGCACAGCGCGAGTGTCGTTGAGCGCGCCGCCGGCATTGAACATCTGATCGAGACGCGGCGCTTCCGGATTTTCGACGTCGACAATGGCCAGACCTTCCGGTCCGTTGGCCACGTAGGCGTAGGTGCGCGCGACATAGAGCCGGCCCGCCGTGCGAAGTCGCAAGGTGGAGCGCGGCAACGGCACGGGCCGATCCGGGTCGCTCATATCGAGCACCTTCAAACCGTCATCGTCCGTGACGAACGCATAACGGAACTGGACGGCCACGCAGCGTGGGTTGCGCAGGAAGTTTCCGGTCAGTTCTCCGGCGAGGCGAGGATGCATTGGGTCACTCACATCGATGACGTAAAGTCCGCGCGGCGTGGTCATGTAAAGGCGGTGACCGGCGGCCGCGACAAAGGTGGCGCCACTCAAAGCGCCGTTTGGATTGAAGACGACGTCTTTCTTGAGGAAATTATTATCAGGATTGCCGTCCACCAACGTGGCTACATTAACGACGACGAGTCCTTCCTCGCGATCGGAGACGTAAACGAAAGCGTAAAACAGATCGATGGGCTGCTCTTCATTCTGGGGCAGACGCTGACGCGCCGGGTCGAGCGCGAGCGTGCTGGGCAAGGCCACCGAGGTGGCGAACGGAGTGTGCACAAAAGTTCGCTGGCCGAGCGGCGACACCGGCGAGGTCACGATGCGCTCGGAGAATCCTTTCTGATCGATGTTGGCGACGTCGAAGACCTCGAAGCCGCCGGGGCCGTTGGCGGTGTAGAGATATTCGCCGCGCAAGACGATGTCCTGGATGTCTTTGCCGGAATGTTCGTAGCCTTCGTGCAGCTCGGAGCCGGCTGCGACGTGCTTCTCGTAATTGGCCGGATAGGCAATCTTCTGCAGGTGACTGCCGATGACGGCCTGCGGTTCATCCGACTCTGTCCAGACGACGGCGTGCAATCCTTCGCGACCTTCTCCGATGTAAGCGTAGCGGCCGAAAAAGTTGACCGAGCCGGTGCCGAAGCCTAACAACTGCGTCATCCAGGCGTTGTTATCGTTGTTTTTGGAAAGGTGGCAGTCGGTGCAATTCTTGGTCGTCCCGACGCTACTGGTGGTGTGCGGGAAGTGTGGATTGAAAGCCTGACCGCTGTAGCCCTCGGCGGAGAACGTTTGTTGTTGCGAGTAAACCCATTCGCGATTCGCATTCTGCGAGCTGACCACGACCGCGCTGGAGGAGCGGATCACAGCCATCCGGTTTTTCTTCACGGTCCCATCGATGCCGAGCATGAAGACATCGTCGCGCACGACCTGCGGATTGTAGGTGGTGTAATTCCGGTCGGTCACGCCTTCGAATTTATTTTGGGCAACGCGCTGGTTGGCTTTCATGGGCAAATGACACCCGAAACAACTGGTCGCCCAGGAGGTATGACAGATCTGGCAATCCATCGCGGTGTTGTCGTGCGCCAATCGCACGCGGCGCTCCTCCGGGCTAACCGCTACCACGCCGCCCCATTTTGTGCCGTCGCGTTGCAGCGTTTTGGCGTAGGCCGACTTCGGATTGTAATGCGAGGAGAGGGGATCAATCGTGTCGATCGTCTGCGGCACTTCCCACCGGATCTCCGGCGCCATCGATGCTTGCTGCCAGAGCTTGTTTCCTTCCCAGGTGAAGCGGGGGCCGAACGGTGTGTTGCTCGTGTGGAGCAGGTCGATCTGTCCGGCGTTGCCGCTCGTCACCAGCGTGGGCCGTTGCCCGATCGTTCCATGACAATCGACACAGGTGATGGTGGTGGCATTGCGCGGCTCGCCATAGAGCATGCCGTTGCCATGGACATCGACGTTGAAGTGGCAGTCGCCGCATTGCATGCCATGCGCCAGATGCACGTCCTTGAGATGAACGGCCTTGGAAAATTTGTGCGGATCGTCGTGCCCAATCTCATTGTCGTCCAGGTCGAGCAGGTTGCCTTTGCGGTCGTGCTTGAAGATGGCGCGGAAGACCCAGCCGTGGCCGTGATAATCGGCGAACTGCGTGTGCTTGAGTTGCGGATTCAGTTCGGCTACGCGGTCGAGGAAATCCTTGTCGCCCCACAATCCGCGGGCCGCCGCCGCTTCCGGATTCTGCTGGGTCGACCGGAAGAGCTCGTCATCGGTCGGATCATGCTGCTGCTTTGGATACATGACTTCGCCGTCCGTCTCCTGGTCCCACCAGGTGTAGCCGAGGTATGGGTTCACGAAGAGGTTGCCCTGGTGCATGTGGCAATTCATGCACTGGCTGGAGGGGATGGAGCGGGTGAACTGATGCACGACGGGATGGCCGCGCTCTGCCTTCGGGATGCTTTCGTCCGCGCTGAAGCTCAGACCCTGGTGTCCGTATTTGCTCCACCAGCCGGCGTTGGTGGGGGACCGGTCGTTCGCATAAACGACATGACAAGCCGAGCAACCGCTCGAGCGGTAATCGCCGGGGTGATCGTTCGATCCGAGGAAGCCAAGCAGGGGATCGTGCAAACGCGTCTTTTGCAGACCGAGAAAGACCGGATCGGTTCGATTCAAGGTGCCAAGCCCGCGCTCCGAAAGGCGTCGTTCCGGTTTGCCGTTCGGCTCGGAGCTGGTGGGCAAGCCTAACGAAAGCTGAGGGCGTCCGCCTTTTTCAAAGATGCGCAGAATATTTCCCGGGTTGCTCAAATTGAAGCGGGGCAACGGTTCCAGGAAAGGCAGGATGCCGTGGATCCGAGTATCTTCCGGGGTGACCGGTGTATAATTAATGAGGCGAAGCGGCGCACCGTCGGCTCCGTAGGCCTGGCCGAACCGGTAATTCTTCTCCGGGTACCCTCCATTATTATAGAGAGCCGCGCCCCAGAGCATGGCG